>JACRLR010000020.1 GCA_016219645.1 Nitrospirota bacterium | reverse complement strand
GAAGTCAAACGGCTCGTGATGGAAAACTATGAACGGGCGAAGCGGCTGCTCACGGAAAATATGACCAGTCTGAAGAGATTGGCGGAAGCCCTGTTGGAGAAAGAAGTGCTCGATGGCTCCGATATTGATCAGATAATCACGCAATCCTCATCCCAAGCGGTTCCTGCCTAAATTCTGCATCGCTTGGTCTTGGGACACCATATCAGGGCATTGGAGTCCCAGGGCTACATCTACAAGACGTTTGGCAAGAAGGCTGTTTTTCTTGCAGGTAGGGTAGTACCCTCTCACTCTATGATGCCGTGATATGCGCGGTACCATGGCGAGGAGGTCTCGCGTCTGGTGTTGGAATTAAAGATATTGACCAGGCAGGTGAAAGATCGGCTGATAGAATTTTCCGATCACCCATTAATAATGGGTGTCGTGAATGTGACGCCGGATTCATTTTTTGATGGTGGCCGCTATTTTGATGCCGCTGCCGCCGTTGCTCATGCCCTTCGATTGGTAGAAGAAGGGGCTGATCTGTTGGATATCGGCGCTGAGTCGACACGCCCTGGTGCTGATGTTGTGAACGAGGCTGAAGAGTGTCGTCGTGTGATTCCCGTTGTCACCGCAGTTGCAAAAGCTGTCACCATTCCGGTCTCAATCGATACATCAAAGGCCGCTGTTGCACGTGCAGCTCTTGATGCGGGGGCGAGTCTCGTCAATGATGTCACAGCCTTACGCGGTGATTCTGCCATGGCTGATTTGATCGCGAAAACAGGGGCCGGAATCGTCCTGATGCATATGCATGGGACGCCGAGGACGATGCAACAGGCTCCGCGCTATGATGATGTGGTCGTCGAGATTTCAGATTTTTTTGAAGAACGAATCAGCTTTGCGACGGCACATGGCATTGCACGAATACAAATCATTCTTGATCCAGGCATCGGGTTTGGTAAACTTCTGGGGCATAACTTGACAGTATTGGCGCGATTGAGTCAGTTCTTACAGTTTGATTGCCCATTGATGGTCGGTGTTTCACAAAAGTCGTTCCTTGGGGAACTTGTAAACCGATCGGTTCAGGAGCGTCAATGGGCCACGGCAGCGGCTGTGGCGATGGCAGTGGACCGTGGTGCTGGAATCATTCGTGTTCACGACGTAAGGGCCATGAAGGACGTGGTACAGGTCGCAGCGGCGATCAGCCGGCAAACGAGTGAAGTCATGAAAGCACGCCATGCGTAAATTGTTTGGTACCGATGGGGTCAGAGGTGTCGCCAACCTTGATCCAATGACGAGCGAAATGGCGATGCAGCTGGGGCGTGCCGCGGCGCATTTGTTTATGCGCCGATCCGGACGTCATCAGATTGTCATCGGCAAGGACACCCGCATTTCCGGTTATATGCTGGAGTCGGCGTTGACCTCCGGGATTTGCTCGATGGGGGTCGATGTCTTGCTGGTCGGTCCCTTGCCGACGCCGGCGATTGCATTTTTGACGCGGAGCCTGCGCGCCGATGCCGGGGTAATGATCTCGGCTTCACATAATCCATATCAGGACAACGGCATCAAATTTTTTTCCAACAATGGATTCAAGCTTCCTGATGAGATGGAGTCTCGGATTGAACGCCTCATCGTCTCGAACGAGATTGCCCATCTGAGGCCAACGGCCGATGCCATTGGGAAAGCCTTTCGCATCGACGATGCCGAAGGGCGTTACATCGAGTTCGTCAAGCGTTCCCTTCCGAAGGAACTCGATTTTCAAGGGATCAAGGTGGTCGTTGATTGCGCCAATGGCGCAGCCTACAAGGTTGCACCAACGGTGTTGCGGGAACTCGGGGCGAAGGTGGAAGTGATCGGCAATAAGCCGGACGGGATGAATATCAATGCCGGTTGCGGAGCGGTGCATCCGGAACTGCTGCAGAAGGCAGTCCGAGAGCAGGGGGCTCATCTCGGATTAGCGTTAGACGGTGATGCCGATAGGGCAATCTTCGTCTGCGAACAGGGCAGGGTTGTAGATGGTGATCATATTATGGCGATGCTGGCGCTCGATCTTCACCGTCAGGGGCAATTGGCGAAGCAGACGGTAGTAGGGACCGTCATGAGTAATTTTGGATTGGAACTTGCGATGATGAAGGCCGGCATCTCTCTCTCGCGGACTGCCGTTGGTGATAGGTACTTGCTCGAACGGATGTCTGCCGAGGGCTATAACTTCGGAGGAGAGCAGTCCGGCCATTTCATTTTTTTGGATCATAACACGACTGGGGATGGCCTGATTTCAGCCTTGCAAGTCCTGTCCCTGATGAAACGTACTGACAAGCCCCTGTCAGAGCTGGCGCAGGCCATGACGGCGGTGCCACAAATCTTGCTGAACGTGAACGTGACAAAAAAGCCAAGCCTCGACGGAGTCCCCGAACTACAACGCGCGATTCGTGAAAGCGAGCAGCGTCTTAACGGCAGCGGCCGCGTACTGGTCCGGTACTCGGGAACTGAACCGCTCTTGAGAGTGATGGTTGAAGGGGAGCGTGATGATCAGATTCGTGAAGTAGCGAACCACCTTGTCGATGTCATCAAGACTCATTTGGGTTAGCGTTGTTGCCCTCCATGAGGGAGGCTTATGCTGCCGACCCTCACCGTGTGTTTTGTCGCCGGGCTCCTCCTCGGATCACAGATCCCCTATCTTCCCCTATCCACTTCATCGCTGCTCCTTCTTTCTGCGCTAGGCGCTGTCGCTCTCGAACGTCGTAATCTGTTCTCCGCCCGACAGGCGACTTGTCTCTACGGAGTTCTCCTGGCAGGAGTCGCCTACTGGAGTGTGGTTGTCAATCTGGCTTCCCATGGCTCGATGGTCGAGTACTCGTCGGAGGCCGTGACCGAGGTGACTGGCCGTATCGTGGCGCCGGTGCAACAGGCACCGGATCGCTTAGTGATGATCATCAGGTCGGACGATCACATTGATGCGTCGGGATCGATCAGGCGAGTTCGCCTGACCTGGCGCACACCGGAGAGGCTAGTCTTTCAAGGCGATCGAGTCGTATTTCGGTCGATGCTGCGCAGTCCCAGCGGGTCATTGAACCCTGGAGGATTCGACTACGGGGCGTATCTTGAGCGGCAAGGGATCGATGCGATCGCCACAGTGACCGGGTCAGAAGGTGTGACGTTTCTTGAGTCTGGGCGCGCGCATGCCTGGTGGGCGATCTGGAATCAATTCGATCGATGGAGAAGCAGCATACGTCTCGCCGCGCTTCAAGCCATTCCACAACCTGCACTGGGCCTCTATGTCGGCATCATCATCGGTGATCGGGGGTACTTGGATCCTGATCTGCGGGATCAGTTCATGGCAACCGGGACGGTTCATCTGCTGTCTATCTCGGGGAGCCATTTGGGCCTTGTTGCTGTACTCATCTTCACGGCCGTCAGATGGTCGACCATGCTCCTGCCGGTGAATTGGTTTCTTGCGTTGTCTCGGCGAATCACGCCGACTCGGATTGCCGCGGTTTGCACGTTACTTCCTGTCGCAGGCTATGCCTGCCTGGCGGGGGCAGAACTGGCCACGATGAGGTCGTTGTTGATGGTGGCTGTGGGGCTGAGTGCGATCTGGCTTGGCCAGGAGCGCCGTCTCTTCCATGCCCTCTCAGCCGCTGCAATGGGAATCTTGCTGCATGATCCTCAGGCCTTGTTCGATATCTCCTTCCAGCTCTCTTTTTTGTCCGTCTTTGCCTTAGCTGGCTGGCTCCTCTGGCTGAGTGATACCGAGCTAGAGAAACTGCCGAACGAACCATCGTTCCTGAGAACCTGTGCTCGTTGGGGAAGGGACGCGGTGGTCATGAGTGGAGTGATCACCCTGGTGACGCTTCCTCTTGTCGCCTACTATTTCAATCAATTGCCATGGCTAGGGCTATTTACTAATGTAGTGGCCGTCCCCGCGATGGGGATCGTGCTGGTTCCGATCGGGCTTGTCGCAGGGATTTGGCAGGTTGTCATTGGAGGAGCCATGCTGCCACTGGCTTCGGTGAATCAGTGGCTGCTCGATCACTTTGTGGCTGCGATCCGCCTGGTGTCGACAGTCCCGGGAGGAGAATGGCATGTGGCGGCTCCTTCGATTCCCACCATGGTGTTGTTTTATGGCGCTCTGTTATTGCTCTGGGTGAAAGTCGGTGGCTGGATATGCCGGTTGGCAGCAGGCGTTGGGGTGCTCTTGCTGTTGCTGTGGTGGGCCTGGTCCCCAAGGACGTTCCTTGATGGAGATCATTTCAGGGTCACGTTTTTGGATGTCGGGCAAGGTGATAGCGCGGTGGTTGAGTTGCCTGACGGACAGGTGGTCTTGATCGATGGGGGGGCGACGTATGAGCGATTCGACATGGGGCGGGGCGTGGTCGCCCCGTTTCTCTGGAATCGTGGAATCCGCACCATCGATCAGGTGATTGGTACACATCCTCAACTCGATCATGTCGGAGGTCTTGCCTGGGTGGTCCGTCATTTTACCGTGAAGAGGTACTGGGGGTCTGGAGAAGCCCGCGAAGAACTCTTCTATCGACGACTGCAACAGTCACTGGTTGCCCAGGGACTGCAAGAATTGGTGGCCAGAGAAGGACAGGAGATTGTGTCATCCGGCCCCTGTCGAATGGTGGTTCTGAATCCGCCGGTCGGCGAGAATCTTGATGGGCCCGTCCAAGAGAGCCATCTGGATGGACACCGGCTGAACAATCGCTCGGTGGTGACGCGCCTTACTTGCGGCATCCATACGATGCTCTTTGCTGCGGACGTTGAGCGAGATGGGTTGTCACGGATGATGCCGTCAGCGTCGCAGGGGCCGATCGATGTCCTCAAGGTGCCTCATCACGGTGCGGTCAGTTCGTTGAATCGTGAATGGTTGGCATCCTTGTATCCTCACTATGCTGTATTTTCTGCCGGCCGGCATAATCGCTACGGACACCCAGCTGCGGCCGTGCTCGATGCATACCGGTTGGAAGGCAGTACCCTGTTACGAACGGATCGTGACGGCGGGGTGTGGTTTACCGGCGGAGTTTCCGAGGCGCGGTTCCATGTGCACCGAGCAAGAGACCTGGTATGGCAGCCTACGAACGGATCTTCATGCTTGTGGGCCTGCGAACAGGCGAACTGGAACCGGGTTTGGAAGCAATGGCAGGCCCGTTATTGATCACGGCTGTGGCCGCATGCCGTGGATCTACGGTATAGAGCCCGTGCGCTCACTCCTCGGTTAGTAGGAATAAATGGGGGCGCACATTTCACGCCTAGGGAAGACGAATTTCGGCGCTGCTTTCACCATCCGTCAAGGTTTCATATCCTAACACAGCAATTTCATTCATCTTTCATCACATGCTATCAAGGCATAGCACATGCATTCATCTGCGCAGGGTCTGCACGTGTCTATGCATCATTACAGGGAGCTAGGGTATGCCAAACCTTGTACGAATCGTGATTCAGTTACCAGTCGATCTCAAAACCCAGCTCGATAACCTGAAACAGCAAGGGTACACGGCTAGTGGCTTTATCAGGGCCATGTTGGAACGGGAGTTTGCCAAATTGGAGGAGAAACCTGCGCCCCCCTTTCCAGTCGGCAAACGGATGAATAGCCGATAGCAGCGTGGAATGTGCCTGATTGTTAGGGAATAGCTGGAGGGGGCTGTGGCGCGATTAACCGATCTTATTCGAGAACAGGCGACTCAGAAGGATGGAAATCCAGATGTGATAGGTCTTCCCAATCTACCTTCCACTCCTTCGCCGTCCGTCGTCGAGACCGACTGGTATCAGCGTGCAGGTCATGCGATTCAAGGAATCAAGCAGGCGGTCCAGGCAGGGCAATCCTGGAAGCTTGACGAGTTGACCAGGATTGCCGCCGGTGTCGTGGCCTCTCTGGGAGCAAATGACAGGCTGGTTCATGCGGTATTGGAACGCAACGGCAAAGACTATCTCATCAACAATGCTGTGAATGTCGCAATTGTGAGTGTGAAAATTGCGGAGATACTCCGATACGATTCGGCAAAGCTCGAACAAGTCGCATTAGCAGGATTCCTGCATGACATCGGCATGTTCGCCCTGCCGGACACTCTCGTATACAAGACCGGGTCGTTGACAGAGGGAGAACTCCAGTTCTTGAGAGAACACCCACAGCACGGCGCACGCCTGTTCAAAGAATTGGGGACAGCTCATCCAGCGGTGGGAAGAGCGATCCTTCAAGAACATGAACGATGGGATGGGAGCGGTTACCCAAACAGGCTGACCGGTGACCAAATTGATGAGATGGCCTTCGTCGTCGGGCTGGCAGATGTCTTTGACGCCTTGATGGGCCCACGGCCTTATCGACGAGGCATGTCGCCCCATCGGGCGATCTGTACCCTGATCGCGAACGGAAAGACAATGTTTCCCCATCATATTCTGAAGGCCTTGATTGACCAGTTCTCGATCTATCCATTGGGGACGACTGTTCGTTTGAACACAGGCGAGACAGGAGTCGTGTCTCAATTGAATCGGCAGTACGCGCTGCGCCCGATCTTGCAAGTCTCGCAACAGGCTGGGTTGTCTCACGGACCGGCATCGAAAACGGTGGACTTGCGTGCCGAGACGTCCCTACACATTGTGGAAGTGGTGCCAATCGGGTAATCCGAGATTCGGAGAAGAGGAGCGAAAGTTGTGCGGCAACTAATACTTCGATATCTCGTTGGTCTTCTGGGCGTTGGCGCGATTCTCACGCTGGGGTTTCTCGGGTGCCGCAATCCGGCTAGTTCGACTTTGCCACCGTCGGCAATCAGCCCACCAGGGATGGCGGCCCCGCCGCTGCCGAAGGGAGATATCTATGCCGATGAAACAGTCCCGACCCCGGAAACTCCTATCGAAACAGGTGACACGCTCGAGGTGATGATTCGTCGCGGCGCCGGCGAGGAGAAGTTCTCCAGTGTCGTGCGAGAGAACGGAAAGATTTCGGTCGGGTTTATGGAGGTGGAAGTCGGGGGGGCCACTGCTGCTGTGGCGGAATACCGACTCCAGGAGGCCGCGGAGCCCTATATGCGCCAGCCGCGTGTGCAGGTCCTGCTGAAGAAGAAAGTGCTGAAGGTCAAACGCGTCTTCGTCTTTGGGGACGTAAAGAAACCGGGAATGGTTCCCATGCCGAGGAATATGACGGTGCTCCAAGCCATTGCCACTGCGGATATGTACCACGAAACCGCCTTGATGGAGGAAGTCCGGGTGATTCGAGGCGGCGACCTTGCAAGACCCCATATTCTTATGGCCGATCTCGCGCGCGTGTTTACCTATGGCGATATGACGAGGAACCTCGCGCTGGAGGAAAACGATATCATATTTGTACCGCGCGAACATCTGGGCGATGCCCAGGAAGCTGCGAAAAAGATTATGCCGATCGTCCAGGCCGGGATAGCACCCTTCTACCCGCTCTTTATTATTCCGGCGCTGGCCAATTATTAAGACTGATAAGCACAATCGGGACGAGAATAGGACGCTGACCCTATGGCCCAATACGAACTCAACGTCATCGATTACTGGCTGATCATCAAGAAGCGAAAGTATCTCATTCTGCTGGCGGCGGGGCTCGTAGTGTTATTTACGTTCCTCTTTACAGAAATGTTCAAACCGAGCCCGCTGTATGAAGCATCTGCCAGGGTAAAGTTCGACCGGACAAGCACAGTGGCCCAGCAATTGATCGAGACCATGTCTTTCTCCAATGCCAACGACCTCAACTCCCAGACTGAGGTAATCCGGGGATTCCCCGTGATGGAGCGAGTGGCGGTGGAATTAGGCCGCGTGCCGGCCAATACACCGCAAGAGGAGAAACGATCGGCTACCTACCTCAACACGGTGTATAACCTCGGTCAGGAGATCAAGACGCAACGGGAAGGCGATACGAACATCATCCGCATCACCGCCACCTCGGATCAACCGGAAATGGCGGAGAAAACGGCCAATTCAGCGGCCAATGCCTATCGGCTGGAAAATATCATGACCAGAAATCGCCTTGTCATGGAGTCACGGCGGTTTGTTGAAGAGCAGGTCGCTGGGCTTGAAAAACAGTTAAACGATGCGGAGGAGGCACTGCGAACGTTCAGAGAACGGGAAGGGCAGGTCTTTTTGACCGATGAAGCTCGCGCCGCATTGGAATCCTACACGAAGCTGGAAGAGCAGCACAATGAAGTCATGCGAAAGCGGGCGGAGGGGGAGCGGCAGATCGCCGTACTCAATCAAACCGAAGCGGTGCTTGGAGACCAAGCCGGCCGGATCTTCACGGAGGAGCATAGTGCGTTGCTCACGATTCTGAACCAGCGTCTGCTTGATCTCCTTCAAGAGAGGAACACGCTCTTGATCAATTACACAACGGATCACCCTCAGGTCCGAGAGCAACAGCAGAAGATCGACAACGTCAGGGCTGAGATGCTTCTCGAACTCCGAGCCAAACTCAAGACCATGCAAGACCGGGAAGCGACACTCCTGAGTCAGCGCGATCGCTATCGGGAGCGGTATTTGCAGTTTCCCCGAGCCGCGATTCAGATGAGTCGACTCGAACGCGAGGTGAAAGTCAACGCGGACTTGTTGGCGACACTCAAGGCCAAACATCAAGAACTGCAGATCAAAAGCGCAGAACAGATCGAAGAGGTCACGATCGTGGCGCCGGCGATCGTGCCCGGTGCGCCGATCAATGCCCCTGCGACGGAAATGAATCTCATGGTCGGCTCTCTCATGGGGATCTTTCTCGGGATCGTATTGGCGTTTGCCCGTGAATCATTCGATACGTCGATCGGTACCATCGAAGGGGTCGAGGAGTTTCTCAAGGTGCCGGTTCTCGGTGTCATCCCGCAGTTCGACGTAAAGGAGATGGAGGAAGCAGCTCGTGCGGCACTCCCGGCCCATTCCTCTGCCCTGGACGTGGAAAACTTTTCGAAGCTGATTTGCTTGATCGATCCGAAATCACCACTGTCAGAAAGCCTGCGGTCGCTGCGGACGAATATTCAATTTGCCAGCATGGACCGGAAAGTGAAATCGATCCTCTTCACCAGCGCGGGCCTTGGGGAAGGCAAAAGCACCTGTGTCACCAATCTGGCGATTACCCTTGCCCAAGAGGGGCAACGAGTATTGCTCGTCGACGCAGATCTTCGGAGACCGATTGTCCACCAGAGGTTGGGTCTCGATCGGATCCCGGGCCTGGCTGATTCCCTTGTGGGGAGCACGTCATGGCGCAGCCATGTGCGGTCTGCCACCGATCTGATGCTCGGACCAATGGGGGCGGATCGAGTGATGAGCACACCGGGACTGGACAACCTGCATATTTTGACCAGCGGGTCGGCGGTGGGCAATCCGAACGAGTTTCTGAACATGACAAAAATCAAGGCACTCGTGAATGAAATGAATGAGGAATACGATCTCGTGCTCTTCGATACTCCGCCCATTCTACCGGTTACGGATGCGGTGGCGTTCAGCTCACGCGTCGATGGAACGATCGTGGTCTATCAGGTCGGGCGGATCGGCCGGAATGCCCTCAAGCGGGCGAAGTTCCTCCTGGACCATGCGCAGGCCAATGTGATGGGCATCGTGTTGACGAATGTGAAATCCGAAGTCGCGTCGGACTCCGGTGTCTACCGCTATGAGTATCGATGAGGGGTCCCGTAGCGAGGGATCGAGAAGCCCTCTGTTCCTTGTTACACCCTATCCCGGGGAGTTCTACAGTGCGAGCCCAACGAGGTCGATATCGTGCGTTTCATAGAGAGCAGAGCGTCATGGTCCCTTAGCCTCCTCCCTGTTCTGATCGCCGTCCCGTTTGCCCTGTTCATCAGTCAGACCCAGCCCTCCACCAGCCTGCTGGCCGCTCTCGCTGCAGTACCTTTGTTAATCGCCTTTGTGTCGCCAATGAGTGGTCTGTATCTCCTCGTCTTCTCCATGCTGTTGGGTCCTGAATTTCTGGTAGGAGGGATTGGGAGCGGGAACACGCTTGGTCGTGGCGTGACCTTACGATTTGATGATTTTCTGCTCATGTTGGTGGGGATCGGATGGTTGGCGCGAGTGGCCGTTTCAGAGCATGGCAAGGTGTTCGTGCGAACGCCGCTCAACCGGCCGATCATGCTCTATACGGCAGCCTGCGTATTTGCGACGCTGATCGGCATCCTGGCTGGACGTGTGCGCCCGATGGGAGGGCTGTTTTTCCTTCTGAAGTACTACGAGTATTTTTTCCTGTTTTTCATGACCGTCAATCTGGTGAAGACGAAAGAACAGGTGAAACATCTGGTCACAGCCAGTCTCGTGACCTGTTTCCTGGTATCGCTCTACGCCATTTCACAAATTCCGAGCGGCATACGTGTGTCGGCTCCATTCGAAGGGCAGGATGGAGAGCCCAACACACTGGGCGGGTATCTGGTATTTACGATGGCGTTGATCGGGGGACTTCTGGTTACGCCAGGGGCGGTGCAGATGAAATGGCTGCTCTGGGCCTTGTTGGCTGTGGCAGGATTCGCATTGCAAGCGACGTTATCTCGTGCCTCGTTCCTCGCAGCGGGAGTCGTACTGATGGGGTTTGTCCTGTTATTGCTCCGACGAAGTCCAGGCCTTGTTGCCTTGGTGCTGGCCGGATGTATCGTCATGGCCTTCCTTGCTCCTCGAGCCGTTGTCGAGCGGATGACCTATACCTTCGGTCAACCGGAAGAGAAGGGGCAGATTCAAGTCGGATCGCTTCACGTGGATACCTCGACATCTGAGCGGATTCAATCGTGGAGCCAATCGTTCGAGATCTGGAAGACCTCCCCCCTCTGGGGACATGGCGTTACCGGGGGGCCTTTTATGGATGCGATGTATCCACGGGTCTTTGTCGAGGTTGGCCTTCTCGGCGCCTGTGCATTCGCAGCCCTTTTATATGCACTGTTTCGCACCGGGAAGATCAGTAGCACCCATTTCGAGGATCCGTACATGCGAGGCTTGGCTTGGGGTTTTCTCTTCGGTTTTTTCGGCCTTCTGGTCCATGCGCTTGGCTCAAACACGTTTATCATCGTCCGCATCATGGAGCCCTTCTGGCTGGTGGTAGGACTACTGGTAAAGAGCTTTCTTATGGACCAGCAAGAACGTGAGTCAACCGGTGAGCCGAGTCTGCAAGCAGCTAGCCCGCTTCAGAACAGAAGGTCGTTTGGGCCTTCAGTTCCAAGTCAACAGTCGTTTCCAGGCAGGGCGCTGTAACACAGAGGACGTATGGCTGAGGGACAAATAGCCGGGTTCGCGGACCGTCAAAGGGTTTCTCTGACAAGGGTGACGAGCATCTTGTTGTCGGGGCGGCTGCTCGGGGTCGCCTTCGGCCTGATCAACGCTGTCGTGCTTGCGCGTGTTCTGGGGGTGACAGCGCTCGGTGAGTATGCCTATGCCATGGGATTGGTCGCACTGTTCGGGCTCGTCCCGAACTCAGGCCTTAGCACGGTCATTACTCGGGCGATCGCGCTGGACCCAGATCATAACGGACAGCTCTTTTCGATGGCGCAGAGAACGCAAGTCCTGTTGGGCATGGGTGTCTTTGCCGCGATCATGGCCGTGGCTATGGCGTTACCTCAGCATATCGTGTCGGTTTCGGATATCGCTTTGGCTGGTGCACAGCTCGTGCTGGGATCACTCAGCATCCCGTACCTAGCGGTGTTGGCCGGGCGCGCCCGGTACGATCTTGCCGCGGTCGTGGAGCTTTCGGTCGCATGTCTTGGCACGGCCTCCTTCCTGGTTGTTGCGGCCTATCAAGGCGGGTTGACGGATTTCCTGGCGGCGCAGATCGTCAATGCGGTCGGATCGATCGTGATCGCCCGATCGGTTGCGAAGAAGTATCTACCCGGCAGTTCCGGGACACCCTGCTCGATGGTTGGGTTGCTTCGGGAAGGGATACCGTTTGGGGCGGCGAGCATTGTTCAAAACCTGTATACGCGTATCGATGTATTGTTGTTGGGACAGTTGTCGACACCAGCAATGGTTGGTCTCTATAGCGCCGCCTATAAACCTGTGAACATGCTGCTGAGTTTCGGCGCGTCGGCATCCGGCACGTTGTTTCCGTACCTGGTGCAGGAGGCCCGCACTGTGTCATCCGGATCGTTTGAACGAGTGTTCAAGCTGGTGATGGTGGTGGCCCCTGCCATGGCGTTCCTGATCGGTGGGTGTGCGCAAGTGATGGTCGAGTTGCTGTTCGGCGTGGAGTACGCCCCGGCGGCAATTATGCTGACGGTGCTTGCCTGGTCGGCGGCCGCCAACTGGCTGTATGCCCCGATTGGATTGGCGCTGCAAGCACGCGGGTACGAACGTGCCTGGATGGCTGTGCTTGCGGCAGCATTGCTGGTCAACACCGCGCTCAACCTGTGGGCGATTCCTCGCTGGGGCGGATTGGGCGCTGCTGCGAGCACGTTGCTCTGCGAAGGGCTGCTCCTTTGTATTTGTGCTGTCATGATGCGACGGGCTTTCGGGACAGCGCTGTCGATCCCGGCTGTTCCAGCTTGTGTCGGGGCGACGCTCGCCGGACTAGTGACGTTTGTCGGAGTCCATGACGCAGGCGCAATGGTCTCTGCACTTGCATCGCTCGTTCTGTATGCGGCCGTGCTATGGCTGTTTCGAGTGGTGACAGCATCGGATATGCATAAACTGGTCGGACGGTTTCGAGAGACCGCGCAGGGTCATGCGCGCGCCTGAGGGAGCTGCGGAGGCATATGGGCTCCTCAATGACACATACGCTGACGATAGGAGTCGATGCCGGTCCGATGATCGGACGTGGAGGGATCAGCCGCTATGTCGGGCCGTTAGTTCGAGCGTTGATTACCTCAGCGAGTGCCCTCGACATCCGACTCATCGTGCGCCGCGGGTGGCAGCAGGCGCCGGGTGTGGAACAACTGGAGCTGTTGGCGCCTGTCACCAGACTTTCAATGCCGGACCGGGCATTGACTGGCTGGTGGGACTGTACCGGGTACAGTCTTCCGTTGCCCCCTCGGCTCTGGGGAAGTTTTGACTGTTATCTCAGTACCTCGTTGATGAGTCCTGTGCTCTCGCGAGGTGAAGTGCTCTCGATCATCTATGATCTGATCCCGCTACGACTACCGGCGTTGTTTCCGGATCATGCAATGTTCCGGGAACAGATCCGGCGTGTCTGCGAACGGTCGTCTGCGCTCATCGCGATTTCCGACTGTACCAAGCGGGACCTCATTGACCTGATGGATATCGAACCTGATCGTGTTCATGTCGTATATCCCGGGCGCCTTCAAGATGTTCAGCGGCCTCGACCTGATCAGGTAGCGGCGGTAATGGAGCGGTACGCGATTAAGGGGGCCTATATCCTCTACGTGGGGTCAATGGGGACACACAAGAATGTCGCAACCCTGTTGCGTGCCTATGAGCAGGCCCGACAAGCGAACAGGTTGTCTGCCTCATTGGTTTTGGCTGGAGGCACCGAATGGGGCGGGAAGACGCTCGACCTGTTGGAATCGCTCTCTGTCAGACAGGATGTCATCGTCACCGGTTTTGTCCCGGACGAAGAGTTGCCGGCTCTCTATACAGGGGCGGACCTCTTTGTCTTCCCGTCTCTCTACGAAGGGTTCGGGCTTCCCGTCTTGGAAGCGATGGCCTATGGAAAAGCTATTGTTGTCTCGAGGGGTGGCGCGTTGCCGGAGGTGTCGGGGAGTGCCGGGATCAGCGTGGATCCCGATGATATTGATGCCTTCGCAGAGGCGATAGCCCATGTCCTGGAAGATACAAGTCACCGTGAATCCATGGAGCAAGCGAGCCTGGCTCAGGCGGAGAAGTTTTCCTGGGAGGCCAGTGCGACGGCGTTAGCTTGCCTTATGGCACGTACCGCTGGGAGAGGGTGATCGTGACGACGGATGCGTTCTACAACGAAGAATATTTTGAAGGGAAGTCTCGCCATAGTCCGCCTCATTCACGGGGCCTCATCTATCCCATGGCTGAGCGGACAGCGCGATTCCTGTGCCGACAGTCGGCTCCGGCCCGTGTGTTGGATATCGGATGCGCCAAGGGCTATTTGGTCGAAGCGTTTCGGGCAGAGGGGGTGGCGCAAGCCATGGGTATCGACGTGAGCTTCTATGCGGTATCCCACGGGGAGCCGTCCATGCGCGGGCGCTTGCTCGTGGGTAATCTGACCGAGGGGCTTCCGGTGGCGACAGGGACTTGTGACGTGGTGACAGCCATGGATCTCTTCGAACATCTGGCCGATCCCGTCCCGGCGCTTCGGGAAATCTTCAGGGTGTTGCACAAGGATGGAAAGGTCTATTTGAAGATCTGCCATCCTCGTCATCCAAACGCTACGCGAGACCCCTCACACATCAACGTGCAGCCGTTGGCCTATTGGACTGCCATTTTTCGGCGGGTGGGATTCTCCTGGAAGCGGGTTTATGAGACGGATGTCGCGGGGTTGAGCTCTGGTACAGATCAGGCGAAGGCCGTTGTCAGACGGTTCCGGGAATGGGCGGTTATTGGCACGCCGGCCGATTACAAGTTCATGCTGGTGAGAGCGTAATGGAAGATCAGGCACAGAAGTTCTGGGACGCCTACTGGGTCGACCAGGGTATTACGGTGACCGCGAGAACCATGACGCAGATTCTTGATCGCATTAAGCTCGGATATTTGCGAAACATCTTGCCGACGTCAGGCCGCTGTCTTGAGGTCGGGGCCGGCTCCGGACGGTTGTCCTGTTGGTTGGCGCAAGGCGGTTATCGAACGGTCTGCATGGATTTTTCGCCCAATGCGTTGAAGGCTGCCCAATTGAATTATCACAGCGCCACGGTGACCGGAGGATTCTTGGCGGGGGATGGATTTGCCTTGCCGGTGCAGGATCAGAGCCTCGATGTCGTGCTCTCGACAGGATTGCTGGAGCACTTTCATGACCCGACTCCGATTGTCCGTGAAATGGTACGGGTACTGAAACCGGGGGGTCTATTCTATTCCGATATCGTGCCTAACAAATTCTCGCTCTTTCGTTCGCTCGATTGGCTGGGGAGCCTGAAGCGTAGCGTGATCGGCTCCCGGCAATCGCAGGAAGGCTACTACGAACGGGCCTTTACCTCTGGGCAGATCCGTACGCTCCTCCGGGAAGGTGGACTGACGGACATCACGGTATTTCCAGCCGGTGTGGTGCCGCCGTATGTGCCCCTGCTCTATCGATCGGAGCGTCTGAGAGACATTCAAGTATCGTGGGTGGAGAAAACACAACGTCTGTGGCGAGGGTTGGATCGAACGTGGGTCGCCGAATGGCTCGGATTTTATTATTTTGCCTGGGGTATAAAACCATCGTAAGGAGCAGTGGCTGATGGCGGTGCAGGATCACATAGAGCCGGCTGGGACGTACAAGTCCCAATATCATCTTCGGTGGCGCGCGGGGGCTCGACTGTTGGATCCGTTCCCCCGATTGAAGGAATGGCTGGCATCCTCGGCCCGAGGCCTATTGAAGCAGATCTTCGAGCCGGGAATGGTCACGACTGAGCGTGTCATCGAATATCCGTTCGTGTTTCAGCATCTGAACGGCGTTGTCGGCCCGGTCCTCGATCTTGGTTGTTGCCACAGTCGACTGCCGCTCGCGTTGGCCTCCCGTGGATTCGAGGTGGTGGGGATGGACTTCAATCCCTATCCCTATCGCCATCCCGGTCTCCGTGCGTTACGGGGCGACATCATGAAGATTCCCTTCGCAGCAGGCACCTTTTCCGCTGTGCTGGCTGTGTCGGTCATTGAGCATATCGGCATCGGCCATTACGGCGAGCCGGAAGCAGATATCGGAGATCGAGTTGCGGTTCGAGAGATTGCGCGCATTCTGAAACCTGGTGGCAAAGCGCTGATCACGGTTCCGTATGGGCGCACCCATACGAACGACTGGATGAGGGTCTATGATCAACCACGGCTGGCGCAGCTGACGGCCGCCTTGGCAACCGATCAAGTGGAGTATGCGGTCAGCCGCACGGGTCTCTGGATGCCTGCAGAGGAGGGTGAAGCGGCGGCAATCGATTGGAACGGGCCTTCTCGTGCCGTGGCGCTCGTGGTGGCTTCTAAAGCGGCCTAGCCCGCATTATTCACGAGGGTTCGTGACGAAACCGCTGAGACGCGTTGTGAGACGGGCAAGCGCAGCCGGGAAGGAAGGAAGCATACTTGAACAGTATGTTGACCGACTGAGTGGCGAGCACGCCCGTCGGAACAGCGTATCGGCGGTTGCAGGAGAAGCCTTCGTGAATAATGCGGGCGAGGGGAACTGATTCATGCGATTGCTTTTTCTGGCACCGGCGCCTCCGTCAGACCGTCATGGGGGCGGGGCGTTACGCATGCTGCATCTTGTGCGGTTTCTAGGGAAGCGCTTCGAGGTCGATCTGATCGCTCCGGCGCTTGAGGGCCAACCAGAAGCAGAACGTCTATTGGGCGGTATCTGTGCTGAAATGGAGTTTGTTCAGGTGCAAACTCCATCCTGGCTGACCCGTATCTCCCATGTGGGCCCCTATCGTACTGACCCACTCTTGCGTGAGGCTGTGCGTCATCGACTAGGATCGCGACAATATCAAGCGATTCAGGTGGAAAAGCCGGCCATGTTGCCCTACCTGCCGGACGGCTGTCATCTGCCGATCGTGTTAGACGTCTGGGCCTATGGCCTCAGCGGTCCCTGGCGGGCGGTAAAACATGAACAGGGTGGATTTGTTCGAGCACGGAATCTCATTCGCCTGGCCCGCTTTGGCCTCTTCGACGCGTTTTGCTGGCCGAGCCTCCATTCGCTGTTAGTGGTGTCGCACGATGATCTGGCTCGGTCTGAGCGGGCCAGACTGCGGCGACGCACTGTGGTGGTTCCGAACGGGGTGGATTGTTCGACCGTGACGGCAAAATCATCCTACGAAGGTTCGAAACCGCTGCTGCTCTTTACGGGGGATATGAGCTTTCAGCCAAACATCGATGCGGCATTGTTTCTTGCCAATGAGGTATTTCCCGAGATCCGCCGTGAACTTCCTGAAGTTGAGCTACGATTCGTCGGACGCAATCCAGACCCCCGTATTCAGGCCTTGGTGCGGACAGGGATCGTCGTGGCTGGTGCTGTGCCGGACATGCTTCCGCATCTGCATGAGGCCACGGTCTATGTCGCGCCGCATTTCACCGGCGCGGGCACGAGGACAAAACTCCTGGAGGCGATGGCAGCAGGACTCCCCATCGTCACCACAACCGTAGGAATCGAAGGGATCGACGTTCAGCCGGGTCGTGATGCCTTGATAGCCGATTCGGCGAAGGACATGATCGAGTCACTGCTTACGCTGCTGGCCAGCGCCGACGATCGTCGGCGGTTCGGCCTGGCCGCGCGTCAATTGGCGGAAGCGCGCTACGATTGGAATCGCTGTCTCGGCCCGTTGGAATCGATCTATCGGGACATCGCCTTACCGGAGGCCCTGGCATGTTGACGGTCAGTCTCGTGATCCCGATCAAGAATTCCGCCAGGACCTTACCTGCCTGTTTGCATGCGCTCGACTGCCTCAATCCAGCGCCGGCCGAAGTGTTTGTGATCGATAATGGGTCGACCGATGGGTCTCTCGCACTGCTTCAGGCTTGGACCGAGCAAACCAAGGGTATCAACGTCCGCCTGTTGCGGGAGGCGAAACCGGGAGCATCTGCAGCGAGAAATACAGGCATCCGAGCGGCGCGTGGCGATATCGTTGCCTTTACCGATAGCGACTGTGTCCCACAATCGGACTGGTTGAGCCATCTGTTGGCCCCATTTGACGATGCGGACACAGGGGCTGTCGCAGGTCGTATCGCCGGAGTCTTCGATCGCACACTGTGCGAAATGTTCTGCTCCCTCTACACGCTTCAATCGGCCGGGGAAACGACGACGCACCGGGAATGGACTCCTTGGTCCGGTGGATTTCCGACGGCCAATCTTGCGGTGCGGCGCCGGCTCTTGGAGCAACTGGACGGGTTTGACGAGACGGTGAAGATTTATGGAGAGGACTACGACCTTTGCGCCAGACTCTACGAACAGCAGGCGGCGATTGTTTACACACCGACTGCCTGTGTGATGCATCACCACCGGACCACCCTGCGGGGATTAATTCGACAGGCTTTCGGGTTTGGCAGAAGCCATGCATATCTATTGCAGCGGCATCATCCCCAGGGATTATGGCTTGAATTGCCTCGCCGCTTGGTCCAATGGACCGCGCTTCCCATGCGAGGGTGGGTGGACGTCGCGTCACCGGACAAGAAGGCACTGGCCCTGCTTGCGATGGGTTGTTTCTATCGGCCGAGTCTCTGGCTGTTCCCGTTGTATTTGCTGTGGCTGATTCATCAAGCGAGTGCGCGGGCTCGCGCAGCTGGTGCTCCAGTTTCGCTGTCTCGTTCGTTCAATCTGGCGTGGCTCCTGATCGTGAAGGCAGGCGCGATGACGGCAGGCCGATGGTGGGGGTCGGTGAGATACGGTGCGTTATGTTTGTAGATTGTCGAACCCGGAGACCGAGCGGCCCGTCAGAGGGTATGGAGTGCGATTGCCATGAGTGAGTCCGTATCCATCATCATCTGCTCGAAAGACCGGCGCCGTGACTTGGAGCAAGCCGTACTGACAGTCCGGAAGTCCGGCCCAGCCTGCGCCGCCGCGGAGATCGTGGTGGTCGAAGAAACGGATCGGCCCGAGCCGATTGCAGACGTAAAGTACGTGGCGATTCCTCGTCACCATCGCGGTTTCGGCTACGCGAGAAATACCGCGGTGCAAGCCGCAACCGGCGCCATCCTCTTGTTTATTGACGACGATTGTGAAGCGAACGAGGGGTGGGGGGAAGCCTTACTCGCTCCGTTCGAAGAAAATCCCGATGTCCTCGGAGTTGCAGGGGCGGTTGCGGTGCACGAATGCGGCCTGATCGGGTATGCGGAAAATATTCTCGGATTTCCCGGCGGAGGGTTGCGCTATGCGCATCAAGCGCAGGGGCACACGGTGCCGACGGAGCACCTCTCAACCTGCAACTGTGCCTATCGAAGAAGCGCCCTGCAACTCGCGGGAGGCTTTCCGGAAGAGGCACGGGTCGGTAGTGAAGACTCGCTCATTGCAGAGCGTGTCGCTCGGCTGGGGCGCTGTTGTTACACACCCCATGCTGTGGTCTATCACCGGACGCGAGACCGTTTGTCGACCGTGGCAAGCTGGTTTATGCGACGCGGGTACAGCGAAATGGCGTCCATCCAACATCGTGTGGGGAAGAGCCTGTTTCTCACGTATGTCATCAGAAGTTCGTGGACGTTGCGGGTGGGAGTCATACTCCTCATCGCTGCCTGGGTTCCTCCTGTTGCCGCGCTTGTGCCGCTTGGTTTCTCGCTCTATTACCTGGTGATGTTGTGGCGATATCGGTTTGCGAGAGACTATCCGACCCATCGTGCGGCATGGTGGGTGGTTCCCCTTGTGAAATTGACGATGGACGTCGGCAACGAACTCGGTCGGTGGAAATACGCGATGGCGAGGCCGGTCTTATGAGTGAGCCACAATCGGTGCTCTTCATCTCGAATCATGGCGATATCGTAGGGGGAGGAGAAATCAGCCTGCTCCAGTTGCTTGGCGCGCTCGATCATTCACAGTGGCGTCCGGTCCTGGTGGTACCGCATGAGGGAGCTGTGGCAGAACAGGCAGCCCAGGCTAATATCCCCACGTATGTGGTCCCGATGCCTGCGGTCACCGGTACGAGTACGGCAAGCCTGACCAGTATACGGGCTCTCACACGGCTGATTCGACAGCAAGCCGCACAGATCGTTCACGCCAACGGTACACGTGCCATGATCTACGGAGGGTTGGCGGCAAAGATTGCTCGTTGCCAGGCTGTCTGGCATGTGCGTGTCGCCGACTCAGATGGCTTGCTGGACCGTGCGCTGTACAAGCTCTCAGCGGGAGTCATCGTCAATTCAGATGCAGTGAGTCGTCGATTTTCATGGGGGGCGGCTGACCGGATTCATCGTATCTATAATGGGGTCGATACCCTACGGTTTGCTCCAGGGCCTCCGTCACCCGTCCAGCGTGCCGCACTGGGTCTGAGTGCCGGCGACCGAGTGGTAGTGAGTGTGGGCCGGTTCGTGGCCTATAAGGGCTATGATGATCTCCTCCATGCCGCGGCTATCATCCATCGGCAGGACGCGGCGGTGCATTGGGTGCTGGTTGGTGACGGGGAGCTTCGTTCCGACCTGGGCAGACTGGCAGACGAACTCGGTCTACATCAGGTGGTGCATTTTACTGGTTGGTTGAACGATGTACGGGACATGCTTGCCTTGGCAGATGTGTTCGTATTGCCATCGCACGGCGAACATTTCGGCCGTGTCCTTATCGAAGCGATGGCGATGGGCAGAGTAGTGGTAGCGACTGCTGCGGGAGGGGTGCCGGAGATCGTCAGGCATGGTGTAACCGGTTGTCTCGTCGCGCCAGGTCAACCGGATCGTCTTGCAGAATCGGTGCAAGAGGCTCTGGCGCATAGCGATCGATCCAGCCAATTTGGTCTAGCCGGGCGTCGTGTCGTCGAGGAGCGGTTTAGTCTCCAAGGGCATGCGGATCAGGTTCAATCGCTCTATCTTCATCTCACTGGAGTCTGTTGTGAATAGGTGCAATCTCTGTGGAGGGACGGAGTTTACAGTGGTCGAAGATCACGGCGCTGTCCGGGTCGTCCGGTGCGCCTGTCAGCTCATGTTTGTCACGCCGATTCCATCGAGGGGTGAGATCGAGAAGACCTATCAGGATGACTACTACGAGCCGTGGAAACAACAGGAGGCCGGGCGTCGCCATATTTGGACGAGACGATTGCGAACCCTGCAGCAGCTTAGCGGACGGGGCAGGCGTCTTTTGGATGTCGGCTGCGGCGACGCGACCTTTCTCCGGCTGGCGCGACAAGAGGGATGGCAGGTCTCCGGGACTGAGCTGTCTGCTGCCGCCGTGGCGCAGGCGGCGGATCTCGATGTGCGGCGTGGGGAAGTATGGGAGGTCAAATTGCCGGGGGACAGGTTCGACGTGGTCACGAGTTGGCACGTGATTGAACATGCGTCCGACCCGAAGCGGATGGTTGCGGAATTGTTTCGTCTTGTGCGACCGGGAGGCTGGGTGGTGTTGGCCACCCCGAATGTCCATGACTATATCTTTCGCCTTGGGTATCTTGCCGGGCGGGGGCATTGGCCCTCATTGTACGAAGAGGACGAGCGAGAACTGCATCTCTTTCACTTTTCTGATACGACCCTGTCGAAGCTGGTCCAGTCCGTCGGATTCACTGACGTCCAAATCGGGTTCGACCGAGGAGCGGCGGCTGTATCGAGCAAACGACTCGTCAACCAGCTGGCCTACGGATGGTATCGTTTGACCGGTTTGAATTGGGGAATCGGTCTTGAGTTGATCGCCAGGAAGCCGGCATCGTCTACCGCGGAGCGGCTCTGCGCATGAGGGAGAGGCTGATGCGTGTCGGTGTCGATGGACGCGAACTCCAGCAGGGCGTAAGGACGGGGATCGGACACTATGTCCGTGAGGTGTTGCATGCTGTATCGAGCAAGGGATGGGACTGCGTGGTCTATGCTCCGTCCAACGCAGATCTGCAGGGGTTGCCTTCCGGCATCACGTACAAACCGGTTCCCTCCGTCTGGACCCAGTGGTGGGATCAGGTCCGCCTCCCACGTCAGTTAGCAGAAGACCGGATCACCGTATTTCTCTCTCCCTACTATAAGGGGCCGGTGCTGGCAGGCTGTCCAGTTGTCTTGACGATTCACGATCTATTCTTTATTGGATACCCTGGGCGACGGAGGCCCGCCTACGATGCAGTGATGACCGGCTTGGGCCGGCTCTATGCCAATCGCGCCTCCGCCATCATCGCCGACTCACAATACTCGAAGCAGTCGATCATGGCTCAGTTGGGGATCTCTGCGGACAAGGTGACGGTGATTCCTGTTGCACTGGGGAAACATTTCAGCCCGCAGCCATTGACGGTGAAGGCCTGTGCAACCTATGGTCTGACGTCTCGGTATATTCTGTATGTGGGCAATTTCAAGCCGCATAAGAATGTGCCACGCCTCGTAGAAGCCTATGCCGCTTTGCCGCCATCCCTGAGGGCAATCTATCAACTGGTCTTAGCCGGTTCCGACCAGGAGCATCGACCGCAGTTGCAGCAATTGGCTGACCGTCTTCGCATCGGTGATCGAGTGGTCTTTCCCGGGCTTATTGCCGATGAGGACTTGTCCGCCCTCTATACGGGCTGCGCATTGTTCGTACTTCCCTCCCTCTATGAGGGGTTTGGTCTTCCAGCGCTCGAAGCCATGGCCTGTGGTGCGGCGGTGGCTGCAGCCAACCGTGCTGCCATTCCCGAAGTTGTCGATCAGGCGGCTCTGCTGTTCAATCCGGAGCAGGTCGGCGACATAACTATGGTCATGGTGAGAGGGCTGACGGAAGTAGGGTTGCGGGATCAACTGAGGGCGAAGGGGGTCGCGCGCGCGCGCGAATTTTCCCTTCGTCATACGTCGGGCTTGGTCGTGGATCTCCTTGAGCGGGTGGCTGAGGAGGCTGCCTAGGATATGGTGCAAGAGAATGCCAATAGATGTCTCTGCGGGGCCTCAGCAGAGGCCTATGCGATTGACGGGGTCGTCCGCGAGCGGCTCTATTGTCGGCAATGCGGGCTGCTATGGCGTGGGACCATGCCGTCGGACGAAGAAGCGGCGCAGTGGTACAGAGACCACTATTGGCAGCAGTTTGGCGTGGAACAGCAGGGGACGGCGCGGGAGAACCTGTGCCGACACGTCATGGACATGATTCTCATGAACCGTCCGAGCCACGGCACATTGGTCGATGTCGGTTGTGGGGGAGGCGCCCTGCTCATGCAAGGCGTGGACTGTGGGTGGCGTGGGATTGGATTTGAACTGTCCAAGGCCGCAGTCAATCGTGCTCGATCCAGGGGGCTCGAAGTCCGTGAGCAGAGCTGGTTGCCCTGTCCACTGGATGACGATTCAGCCGATGCGGTGACGTTCGTGAATGTGCTGGATCATCTGATCAACCCGTTCGATGCCTTGAAAGAAGCGTGGCGCGTGTTACGTCCGGGCGGGCAGATATACATCAGAGTGCCGAACGGACCGCTGCACGATCAGTTGTCCCGCCTGTTGTCCGGTTGTGGTCTCGCTCACCTGACGGTCATGCATCTGTACGGGTTCGGCCGGCGTGCGCTTTCCTATCACCTCACCAGGCTTGGGTTCGAGGCTGTAGAGGTGCGCACATCACCTCCCAGCCAATCAGATGCGTATGGAGTCGACGGGAAGGGGCGCTCGTGTATCCGTCACTGGGCCAAGCGATTGGACCAGACTGTCTACAGTGTGATGAACCGGACAGGGATGGATCAATGGGGCTGGGGGCTCTCGGTCGAGGCCCTGGCGAGAAAGCCGCTGACGATCGCCAAGGAGCAGTAGATGATATCTCGTCGCTGGAAAGCCAAATTCCGGGTCAGTGAGGCGACTGTGATCCTGGCGATCATCTCTGCGCTGGTCGCGCTCGGCCTGGCTATTTTTCTGAGAACGTACTACAGCTATAACCCAAGTGAGTATCGTCCTTTCGACGGAGAGCGCGAACGGTCTGTGCTCGACGGTCGCGGGATCAATCGCTGAGGAACCTACGATGTGCGGTATTTGCGGACATAGCGGGCAAGGCGAGCCGGAACTGTTAGAGCGCATGCTCGTCCGGCTCGTTCACCGAGGGCCGGATGAGATCGGGCGTTATCGGGAGCCTGGTGTAGCTCTTGGTATCCATCGCCTCCGTGTGATCGATCCTGAGGGCGGCAAACAGCCGGTGATGAATGAGACCTCGACAGTCTGTGCCGTGATGAACGGAGAGATCTACAATTATCGTGAGCTGCGTGAGGAATTGATCAACAAGGGCCATCGGTTTGTGTCTCAATGCGACACGGAGGTGTTGGTCCATCTGTATGAGGAAGATGGCGAAGGGATGGTCCATCGGCTACGCGGAATGTTTGCCTTCGCGCTCTGGGATCAGGTGCAACAATCCCTTTTGCTCGCTCGTGACCGATTGGGGATCAAGCCCCTCTACTATACGGTTCAGTCTGGTTTCGGGGAGGAGTCGAAGGTTCTGTTTGCTTCGGAATTACCAGCGCTGTTGGCCGCAATCCCTACTCCGTCGCTCCGTCCCGGTGCGATAGCAGACTACCTGTCGCTTCTGTACGTGCCGGGGCCGGAAACTGTCTATGAAGGGATCTATGAGCTTCGTCCGGGCGAGCTGCTTCTGATGCAGGACGGCTCGGTGAAATTCGAGCGATACTGGAGACCCCAAGAAAGCGCGATCACCAGGATCTGGCAGACCAAGGAGGAAATGATCGAGCATCTGCATGCGCAGCTGCGCGACACAGTGCAGAGCCACATCGTGAGCGACGTTCCCTTGGGCCTCTTCTTGTCCGGCGGAGTCGACTCCGGTGCACTTCTGGCCTTCATGCGCCGTGAAATCACAGGCCCGATCAAGACCTTTTCGATTGGGTATGAGGCACAGGAGGATCAGTCCTTCGATGAGCTGACCTCTGCCAGGCAGGTGGCGAGCTATTTTCAGACGGACCATGTGGAGGCCCGACTGCAACCGGATGCGGCATCGTTGCTGCCGAAGGTGGTAGAGGCCATGGCGGAGCCCTTCGCCGATTCCTCCGCCATTCCCACGTATTTGCTGTCTGAAGTGGCCAGGCGTACGGTTACGGTGGCGTTGTCAGGCATCGGTGGAGACGAGTTCTTTGGCGGCTATCCGAGATATCTCGGGATAAAGACCGCGTCGCTCTATGGCCAAGTTCCCTCGGCCCTCCGCTCAGCGGTTGCCTCTATGGCAGCAGGCGCGATGCGGGAGGGGGTCGGCGGACGAGATTATGCCGGTCGTGCCAAGCGGTTCCTGCGAGATAGCCACCGTTCGATCGAACAGCAGTATCTAATGTGGACGTCCTTTCTATCTGAGGAGAGAGCCCGCTCCGCATTGACGCCCGATCTGCTGGCGGCCTGTGCGGTGATCGATCGCCATGCAATGCGTGAACATCTCTTGAAGACCTGGCCATCAGACGATCCAGTGGATCGCGTGATGGGACTGGATATGCAGACCTATCTTCCTGACGACCTGCTGCGGATGGGGGATCGGATCAGCATGAAGCATTCACTCGAACTGCGTGTGCCGTTTTGCGACCACTTTCTTATTGGGCTTGCTAAAAGTATTCCATCAACACAGCATCTTAATGGGTGGAAGCTCAAGTCATTCTTGAAGAGTTCTCTGGAGGGACTGCTCCCGCCAGCGGTACTTGAGGGGCCTAAGATGGGGTTTCATATTCCATTGGCCCGATGGCTCAGGCAGGACTTGAAACCGATGGTCGCAGACCTTCTGTCAGAGTCCGTGATCAGGCGGCGAGGGTATGTCAAACCTGCCTATGTCCAGAATCTGCTTCGCGAGCATGATTCTGGGAGACGGAACCATGCGGATCAGATCTACGCACTGGCCGTATTAGAATTGTGGCAACGGCAACAGGCTTACTAGCAGTATGCTGAAAAAGACCGCCAGCAGGGGGGGGGATGGCCCGGTGAGTCCCCTGTGCTCGCGGAACGCGCACGATAGGAATGTGCTCGTTCGACGCGCGCAGTGGGGGACTCATCCGGGTCATCCTTTGGATACCGTAAACGAGCGAGCTTGGAAGAACTATCTTTGGTCGCTCGCTGCGGCCTTGCCTGTGGAGCGGCGCGTCTCGGCGCGCCGGGGCAGGGCGGGTGAGACCAGTGGCCTTTTTGAGCATCCTGTACTACTTGAACGTCAGTTCCACGTGAACGCGTTCTCACAGTGTTTTGTGTATAAACCGAGTTTTTCCACAGACTGCTAGGTCTCAGAAGGAACAGCCGGCGATGAACATGGCCATGTTTTCAGAAGTGTCGATTGACCGAGTGATCGGCGGGGCAGAGCGTGTCCTGCGAGAGCAGGCCCTGGGCCTCGGCAGGTCAGGCCATCAGGTCCGCGTCGTTACGAGATCGGTCCCAGGCGATGAACGGACAATGATGACAGTTGAGGCTGTGGAGGAACACCGGTACCTGGTGTCCCGCACGAACGAGTTGGCATTTGTATCCTCCACGCTCGATCAATCGGTCGAGGCGTTTGACCGGTCCTGTCGGGGCCAACGGCTCGATGTGGGGCTGATCCATCAGTCCCTGGCGGGATTGGGACCGTTGCTGCGACGGAGAGAACAGGTCTCTCATTGGTTCTACATGTGTTTGTCGCTTGCCCATGAGGAGTATATGACGCGGGTCAAGCCAGGTTCCTCTGGTGCGAGGCAGCTTCGCTGGAAGTTGAACGGGATGGCGCGGCGTCGTATCGAACGGCTGGTCATGAGCCGGTGCGAGCGGGTCATCGTACTCAGCCGCTTCATGTGGGATCGTGTAGTGGAGTTTCATCACATTCCTGAACAGAAGCTCTGCTTGATTCCTGGTGCCGTCGATGAACAGGCCTTTCACCCTCCGCTTGACCGAGCCGCCGTGCGGGCCTCGCTCAAGCTTCCAGAGGACCGGACCGTTCTCTTCACCGTCCGCAACCTGGTGCCCCGGATGGGCTTGGAGCATTTTATCGAAGCCATCGCACGGCTTGGCGAGAGGAACAAGGGACTGTTGGTGCTGATTGGTGGGGAAGGTCAACTCCGGGGCAAGCTCCAAGACCTGATCTACAGGTACCAACTCGGGGGCTCCGTCCAATTGATCGGTTTCGTTCCCGAGCAGGACCTCACAAGATATTATCAAGCTGCGGATCTCGTGGTGATTCCAACAAGGCAATTGGAAGGGTTCGGCCTGGTGACTGTCGAGGCGATGGCCTGTGGGGCTCCAGTAATGGCGACGCCGATCGGTGCGTTGCCGGAGATCATCAACCGGCTGGATCCGTTGCTGCTCGCAGAGGGGACAGATGGGGCCGCCCTTGCCAGAAGTCTTGAGCACATCCTCGATCGCTTTGCGCAGGATCCGGATTGGCGGCGTCGCCTGGGCGAAGCTGGCCGACGGCTGGTAACAGATTGCTACAACTGGAGACAACATTGCCGTGAACTCGAAGGAGTATTTCAGGAAGGCCTGCCGGTTCAGGCGTTGGCTGCATAGGGAGCTCTGTGAATCATTCTTCAAAGGGTAGCGCGTGATGCCTCCCAAAACAGTTATTCATGTCATCACGCGGTTAGACCATGGAGGATCGGCCCAGAACACGATGTTGACCGCACTCGGTCACGATCGAGAACGTTTTAGGCCCCTTGTTGTCATGGGCCTTCCCGGCCGCTGGGATGCCCAGGGAGGCCAAGGGGCGACAGAGGAAAATGTGCGTCTGTTGGAGAAAGAGGGGATCCAATCGGTGGTGATTCCAACAATGGTTCGGTCTATTTCGCTGCTTGACGATATGAGGACCTTGGGGACGCTCATCCGGCTCTTCCGCCGTGAACGCCCCTCAGTGGTCCATACCCACACATCGAAAGCTGGTGTCCTTGGTCGTATTGCGGCTTGGATTGCCAAGGTGCCTGTGGTGGTGCATACGCCGCACGGCCATGTGTTCTACGGACACTTCGGCCCATTCCAATCGTGGTTGTTTCTCCAGATTGAACGAGTGCTGAGTAGAATCACCCATCGGCTGATCGCTCTGACAGAGGCGGAACGGCAGGATCATCTCGATCGTTCCGTCGGCCGGTCCGACCAGTTCGCTGTGGTGCCCAGCGGCATTGATCGTGAACGGTTCAGAAGGGCGAGAATTCATGGCAAACAACAGCCTGATTGGTTTGGCTGTCCACCGGACGCACTGGTTGTCGGATCGGTCGGGTGGCTGACGGACATAAAGGGTCATGCATACCTGATCGAGGCAATTGCTAAGTTGAAGCGAGACTTTCCTGCCCTCCATCTGGTGATCGTCGGGAGCGGAGATCGGCATGAGGTACTTGTGCAGCAAGCGGGGTCGGCCGGTCTCAGCAATGCCATGCATCTGTTGGGTCACAGGGAGGATGTCGAGGCCTGTCTTTCCGGCATGGATCTATTCGTCTTGCCTTCGCTCAACGAAGGGATGGGGCGTGCGCTCATCGAAGCGATGGCAGCGGGACTTCCGGTGATTGCCTCCCGCGTCGGCGGTATTCCAGCCGTCGTGCGCCACGAGCTGACAGGCTTACTGGTTCCTCCAGGCGATGCCGGCGCCTTGGCAGCGGCGTTGCGTCGGCTGCTCGACCAGCCGGAATGGGCTGCTCAGTTAGGAGCCGCAGCAAGCCGCAGCGTGGACAGCCGCTATGGGGCGGTCTCAATGGTCGACGCAATCGAATCGATTTTTGCAGAGGCACTCACTGCTCATGCATAAGCGAGACTGGCAGATGGGCGGGCAGATGGGATGGAAGCGGCGACTGATCCAGGTATGCATGTTGGTGTTGTCATGCCTGGCTGGCTCGATTGCACAAGCGCAGGGGCCGGATCATCGTGAGCAACTGCTGGCCACGATCCACGTCCATAGCACTGCCAGCACCGGTGAATTGACCATTGAAGCATTGGCCCAGCGGGCGGAGCAGCTTGGCCTGGATGTGCTGATTTTGACCGATAACTTCTCTCTCCGTTATGAGTATGGACTCTGGCCGTTGCGTGGCATCTTGAAACGACAGGTTCGTTTTCCCTCGGTGCTGGAATATGGCATTGAACGGTATCTGAATGAAATCGCGGCAGCGCAAAGCCGCCATCCGAAGCTGATCATCCTCCCTGGCGTCGAAGTCGCTCCCTATTACTACTGGACCGGGTCGTTGGTAGAACGGAACTTGATGATGCACAACGCCCAACGCAATCTGCTGGTGTTCGGGCTGACCAAGCCGGAAGACTATCGTTCTCTACCTGCGAGTGGGAACCCTGGGTCCTATACGTTGGATTGGCGCGGGGCAGTCAATGGGGCGCCAATCTTATTGGTTGTTCCTGCTCTCTTGCTGTGGAGGCCGCGCCGGCCTGCTTCCGATCGACGATCCCTCCGACGGTCTGTCGCCTGTGTGCTGGTTGTCTTGGCGGTGGCACTGGTGGCGAATGCTTGGCCGCTGAGTCAGTCGGCATTCAGCTCGTACGACGACCAGCTGGGGTATCGACCCTACCAGGCCCTCATCGATGATGTAAAGGAGAAGGGCGGGCTTGTCTTTTGGTCGTTGGCAGAAGCGCGTGATTTTCATGAAATTGATGCCGGGCTGCTGGGAACTGTCAGAATCAAGACAGAGCCGCACCCCGAGGCGATGCTGATGACGACAGGGTACACAGGTTTCGGCGGGCTCTATCAGGAAGGAAGAACGAGCATCAATCCCGGTGAACTGTGGGACCGTTTGCTGCACGTGTCTATGGTTGAGCAGCGACCAGCCCCGGTACTCATTGGAGAACTGGCGCTTCATGGATTGAACGATGCCGATAAAGATCTGCATCGTCTTGTCACATCGCTCTGGGTCAAAGAACGGACGAAGGTTGGTGTGCTGGAGGCGCTTCAATCCGGTCATTCCTATGCGGTGGGAGATAGCCATCATCATGTCCAGCTGCGACTGGATGAATTCCGGGTGGTCTCTCAGGGTGGGGCCAAGTCTGCATCGATCGGTGACAGGCTCGACCCTGGCGCAGCAAGGGATCTCACGGTCCTCCTCTCTATCAAGGCGCGCGACGGCGGGCGCCACCCTGTGAAGGTGCGGGTGATTCGTTCCGGCCAAGTGGTGGCTCACTGGACAGGGGAAACACCGTTTCACGTCGACTGGCTCGACGACGGGGTTCCGACGGCAGAATCGATGACCTACAGGGTGGAGGTCACAGGTAGCGGCGAACTGTTGAGTAATCCGATTGTCGTGGGGCCGATTCTTGAAACGATCGCTGTCAGCTCTCAGCCGTCGGCGCTCAGCTCAGGAAAAATGTCAACTCCGAAACTGAAACCTGACAGCTGATGGCTGAAAGCTCGCGCATGCGTGTCACGATTCATCAACCACAGTTTTTGCCTTGGCTTGGGTATCTGGATAAGATCGATCAAGCGGATCTTTTTATCGCATTGGATTCTGTGCAGTTCAAGAAAAACGAGTGGCAAAATCGCAATCGGATCAGAACCGCCGACGGCTGCCAATGGATCACCGTGCCGGTCCTCCATCACTTTGGACAATTGGTAAAAGAAGTTCGGATCAATCAGGCTGTGACCTGGCGTAGCCAGCATCTCCGCGCCATCGAGATGCACTATGCGCGGGCGCCATTCCGCGATCGGTATCTGCCCGAGTTACACAGCCTCTATGAAACACCATGGGAACGGTTGCACGATCTGAATATGGCGGTGATTCGTTGGCTGCTCAGGGCTTTTGGCATTACGACGCCTGTTCGCTGCGCATCGGAATGGGAGGTACGGGAAGGGCCGACCGACCGGTTGATCGATCTCTGCCATGCCGTTGGCGCGACAGATTATCTGTCCGGCCCTGGCGGGGAGCACTATCTGGACCGCGTGCGGTTTGAATCGTCTGGGGTGCGGTTGGAGATTCAACGGTTCCAACACCCGGTCTATCAGCAAGTCTACGATCCGTTCATGCCGGCCATGTCGGCAATCGATTTGTTGTTCTGTCATGGTCCTGCTGCACTGACTCGATTGCGCGATGCAAGGGCGGGACAGAGTATGGTCACAGCGGCGTAGCGCTAAAGCGGTCTATCTGGTCTGTCTGGTCTATTCGGTCTGTCTCGTCGAACGGAACTGACCAGACAGACCAAATGGACAAGGTCGAGGGGGGAAATGATGGCGACTGAACGCAGAGTGCCGATGCGGATCCTGGCCATTGGCGCGCATCCGGACGATATCGAAGCCGGGTGTGGCGGGACCTTGCTCAAGTATGCGCAAAAGGGGCATCGCATCTTTCTCATGGTGATGACGGCCGGTGATAAGGGTGGCTCGAGCGATGTCCGCAAGTGGGAGCAGGAGCAATCGGCAAAACAACTCCGAGTCGAGAGAATTTTCTGGGGTGGATATGAGGACACAGCTGTTCCGATGGGACGCGAATTGATTCAGGAGATCGAACAGGTGGTGAAGGAAGTGCAGCCGCACTTCATCTTTTCGCATTTCCACGACGATACCCATCAGGACCATCGGCATCTGGCAATGAGTACGATCACAGCGACTCGCTATACGCAAAACGTGTTGTTCTATGAGGGGCCGACGACTCAGAACTTCTCACCGACTGTCTTTGTCGATATCGATCAGGTGCTTGAAGAGAAGGTCAAATCGATCGAGGCCCACGCCTCGCAGGTGAAAAAGACCAACATCGAGGGGCTAAGTATCGTAGACGTCATCCGGGCCGGGGCCCATTTTCGCGGCATCCAGGGCCGGGTGAAAAATGCAGAAGGCTTTGTTCCCCTTCGATTGTTTATTAATATCGGCATATGACGACTGTGGCAACTACGATTCCCCATTCGCGACCTTCGATCGACGAGGAAGATCTGCGAGCGACGGCCGAGGTATTGCGTTCAGGGCAGGTTGCCCAAGGGCCCTATGTCGAGAGATTCGAACAAGCGATGGCGGGATTCCTCGGTCTGCAGGGCGGGGTGGCGGTCAGCTCAGGGACTGCAGCGCTTGAGCTGGCTCTGCGGGCACTCAGGATTGGTCCCTGTGACGAAGTCATTATGCCGAGTTATGTCTGTTCGGCTCCATGGCTGGCGACCCAACGGGTCGGGGCAGAGGCCAGGCTCGTCGACATCGACCTGCAGACGTTCAACATCGATCCGGTTGCGGCCGGCCGGGCTGTGACCAGTAAGACTCGCGCGATCATTGTTCCGCATCTGTTCGGTCTCCCGGCTGACCTGACGGCATTTGAGCGGCTGGGGGTTCCGTTGATTGAAGACTGTGCCCAGACATTAGGGGTGACGGAATCCGGCCGGCCGGTCGGCACAGTCGGGCGGCTCACCGTCTGTTCTTTCTATGCGACGAAGCTATTGTGCGCAGGTGAGGGAGGGATGGTGCTTTCGAATGACTGCGCGTTGCTCGATCGAGTCAGATCATTGCGTGAATATGATGGGGCAACGAAGTTGGATCCTTCGTCGTTCAACCTGAAGCTGACAGATTTGCAAGCAGCGCTCGGACTTTCCCAGTTGGGACGATTCGAGTCCTTTCAGGAACGACGATGTGTCCTCGCGGCCACCTATCGGGAAGCCCTGTCCGGTAAAGCTCTCTTCATGCCGAGCGTGCCTCCGGGCAGGACGCATGGCTACTATCGGTTTACAGTTAGAATTCCGCACTTCAAGACCGACCCTGACGCACTGCATGGGCTCATCAGAACCTTGGAACAGCAGGGGGTTTCCTGCCGCAAGCCGGTCTTTCGGCCACTCCACCGGTATCTGGATCAATCCGGTTTCCCCAACAGTGACGAGGCGGATCGGACGGTCCTGTCGATTCCGCTCTATCCCGATCTAGCAGACGAAGAAGTGCGGCAGATTCGTCAATCGTTGGCTGAGGTCCTCTCGTGAAAGCCATAGATGTCGAAGTGTCGCCCTTCGCCCTACGCAGCAGCTGGCGCTGGCTGACGCCGGCTGCCATGGGGGCCCTGTTGGGGGTAGTGGCCTTGGCGGTTCCCACCATTCGTGAACTCTTTGTCTTCGAAGGTCTTCGGTGGCTCTACATCCTCCTGTTCGCGTTTCTCGGCGTCGGCGCATTGACGCCACTCATTGTTCACCTCAGTCATCAGTGGGGGTTGGTCGATCAACCGTCGGACCGGAAAATCCACACACAGCCGACTCCCAGGCTCGGTGGCGTCGCCGTCTATCTCGGGTTCCTTGGCTCGGTGCTGTTGAATTCGATCCTGCCGGACTGGATGATCGCAACGCTGGCAGCAGGATCGCTATTATTGATCGTCGGTGTCATCGATGATGTATGGGATTTGCCCGCTGTGTCAAAGCTTGCAGCCCAACTTGTGGCTGCCGGGATCGTCATTGCCACAGGCAAGGTGCTGACATTGTTTCCGAGCGGTCCGATCGGCGATGTGGCAAATATTCTGCTGACCCTGTTCTGGATCGTCGGGATCACGAACGCGTTCAACTTTTTCGACGGCATGGACGGTCTGGCGACAGGGCTGGCGATTCTCATTGCTGGATTTATGGGGGCTGTGGCGTTTGAGACGAACCAGCCTGGGTTGGGCTGGCTTGCCATCGCCATCATTGGGGCAGGAGTCGGATTTCTTCCCTATAACTTTCGAGGCCGTAAACCTGCCGTCATTTTTCTTGGAGACGGAGGGGCGACTTTTCTCGGTTTCACCCTGGCCTGTCTTGCCGTCAAGGGGAATTGGGCCGACCAGAGCCCGATCGTCTCCTTCAGTAATCCCCTCCTGATCTTCGGCGTGCTGATCTACGATATGATCCACATCACTGTAGAACGGGTCGCGACAGGGAAAGTGCGTTCCGTGAAGGAATGGCTCACCTACGCGGGCAAAGATCATCTCCATCACCGGCTGGAACGTGCGTTGGGGTCTCGCCAGGCGAGTGTCGCGATGATCTGTCTCATGACGATCTGCCTTGGCTTGGCGGCCCTGGCCCTCCGGCATGCCGGAGCGGCTGAGGCGGTGCTCTTACTTGTGCAGGCTTGCCTGATTGCGGTCATGATCACGATACTCGAGTGGAGCGGTCGCCAGAAACGCTGACCCTCGCCTACATTCCAGCAGGATTCACTGTGAGCTACCTGCAAATCGAGGGGGAAACAACGATGGGGATGCGAGGGACTAGACCCGATTAGAGGAGTGTCTGTAGTTTGCTCAAGGTCTCCGTCATCACCAGCGAAGATGCTCGTCCTTTCTTGCTGGCCCGCCGGACCTTCCAGTCAAGACTCTTGACCTGATCCGCAAGAACAACGCCTGCCAGATCCTGTCCTTCTCCCAATCACACTTCGAATGGGTAGCCCTTTACACGAGTGGTGATCGGGCAGCAGAGCATCAATCCGCTCCGCCGATTATAGCTTGCCGGCGAGAGAACAAGGGCCGGGCGATGCCCCGCTTGTTCATGCCCGGCTTGAGGGGTGAATTGAAGCCAGACGATATCGCCGCGATCAGGGATATATCTGCGACTTGCCATCAGAGGGCCTCATGGCCTACGGGGCCACCGAACCCCATTTCCTCGTGGACATTCTGAGGGGTCATACGTTTGAGTAAGTCCTCAAGCCGATACACGCGTCGAAGATGAGGTTTCAGTATGAGCGCGCCTTTTTTGACTTCGATGTCCAAATCATCGTTAACCTTGAGGCCTGCCTGTTGAGCGATGCCCTTGGGGACTCTGACGGCCAGGCTATTGCCCCATTTCTGAGCGGTGGTTCTCATGATGAAGGCCTCCGTGAGTATCTATTGTGTAGATACTAGCGAGACCCGAAGGGTGAGTCAATTGGTTCCAATATATCCGTGGTAAAAACCAAGGGCTTGCACTGTGCCGCAGTTCCCGCTACAAGAGTCCGCATGGTTCCTACCGTTGAATGGAAAAATGGCGCAGTGCGGCTGCTCGACCAGAGCCGGCTCCCCGAGCACGTCGAATTTCTGGACTGCAAGGACTACCAGACTGTAGCCGACGCCATTCGCAACCTTAAAGTAAGGGGTGCACCGGCTATCGGTGTGACGGCGGCGATGGGGGTCGCCCTTGGTGCCCAGACCATCGCTGCATCCGACTACGAGTCCTTCGCCAAATCGTTGCTGGTGATCTGCGATCACCTCGCAGCGACGAGGCCGACGGCGGTCAATCTATTTTGGGCCATCGAACGGATGAAACGATTGCTTGCCTCATTACGCGCGCAGGCCATTGCATCCATCAAAGCTGCGCTGTTGAAGGAATCACAAGTGATTCTCGATGAAGATGTCGCGCTCTGTAAGGCGATGGGGCGGCATGGAGCGGAACTGATTGCGAGCGGTCAAACGGTTCTGACCCATTGTAATGCCGGAGCCTTGGCCACTGCCGGCTATGGCACGGCATTGGGCGTCATTCGCTCGGCCTGGGAACAGGGAAAGCAGATCCAAGTCATCGCGGATGAAACCAGACCGGTTCTGCAAGGAGCGAGGCTTACGGCCTGGGAGTTGATGCAAGATAAGATTCCTGTGACCCTCATCACAGACAACATGGCTGGTTCCCTGATGCGGCAGGGGAAAATTCACCTCTGTATCGTGGGGGCCGACCGGATCGCCGCTAACGGAGATGTGGCAAATAAGATAGGGACCTACTCAGTCGCAGTGTTGGCGAAAGCCCACGGCATTCCCTTCTATGTCGCCGCGCCCTATTCCACGATCGACTTGAAGACCAAAACAGGAACGGACATTCCGATCGAACAGCGGAATCCTGCAGAAGTCACCACCATACACGGGAGCCATCCAGTCGCACCACATGGAGTCCAGGTCTACAATCCAGCCTTCGACGTGACGCCAGCGGAGTTGATATCAGGGATCATTACAGAGCGGGGTATATTTTCCCCACAGGATTTGGCCGCGCAATTCTCCTCCTAAGGCATGTGCTCCCTTGCAAGGTATACACCCCACCCTTATAATGCCTCTGGTCATTTTGCCAGATTTTCCAATTAGACGGAGGAAGATATCAAGCAATGAGTGAACGAACATTAGCCATTATCAAGCCGGATGCCGTGAAGAAGCAGGCGATCGGCGATATTATTGCGCGTTATGAAAAGGCCGGCCTGAAGCCGGTGGCCATCCGTATGATGCAGTTCTCAACATCGACAGCGGAGGGATTTTATGCCGTGCATAAGGCCCGTCCGTTTTTTCAGAGCCTCTGCAGCTTTATGTCGTCCGGTCCTGCCGTGGTGCTGGTGCTGCAAGGAGACAATGCGATCAAGAAGAATCGGGAACTGATGGGTGCGACCGATCCGGCCAAGGCAGAGCCTGGGACGATTCGTAAAGCCCATGGGACCAATATCGAGTTTAACGCAGTGCACGGCTCCGATTCTCCTGAGACCGCCAAGTTTGAGATTGGATATTTTTTCGCTGAGATGGATCTGGTCGGATAGGGGCAGGAGCACATATGATTCCAAAGGACCTCCGGTACCACCAAGAGCATGAATGGGTGCGTGTGAGCGGCACGCAGGCCACAGTCGGCATCAGTCACTTTGCCCAGGATGCGTTGGGCGACATCGTGTTCATCGACATGCCGAAGCCCGGCGCTGTCGTGAAGGCTGGGCAGCAGATCGGTGAGGTCGAATCGACCAAGACCACGTCCACGATCTACACGCCTGTGAGTGGGACTATTAGCAAGATCAATAGCGACTTGAAAGATCATCCCGAAGTCGTGAACTCGGATCCCTATGGCAAGGGTTGGATGGTGGTGATTGATCTGTCGAGTACGAACGAAGTGGACAAGCTGATGGCTGCAGCGGAGTATGAGGCCTTCCTTGCCAGCCAGAAGAAAGGCTGAAGCCAAGGCATAGGCCACTTTCTACGCTCGACATCAGCCTGAATCCCTACCTTCCTATGCCAGCTCAAAAGCACATCGCCATCCTCGGCGCGGGACCTGGCGGTTATGTCGCGGCGATCCGGGCTGCCCAGCTTGGCGCCAGCGTGACCGTCATCGAATCTCATGCCCTCGGCGGTGTCTGCTTGAATTGGGGTTGCATTCCGAGTAAGGCCCTTCTCTCGGTCGTCGAGCTCGGCGACAAGGTGAAGAAATCAGAAGACATGGGGCTACTCGTCCAAGGGCCCGTGACCTACGATCTCGCTCGGATGGTTGCGCGGAAAAACAAGGTGGTGGCAACGCTCGTGAAGGGGATTGCAACGCTATTTAAGGCCTGGAATATTGAACATGTGCAGGGGACCGGATCGCTGCGGGATCGGCAGACAGTCACGGTGACCGCGGAGGACGGCACGGTGCGGGATATTCAGGCCGACGCGATCGTGATTGCTACCGGGTCATCCTGGCCGAATCTGCCACAGTTTCCGATTGATGGCGCGCAGATTCTGACCAGCCAGCACCTCCTGGACCTCGACATCATTCCTGCCAGTCTCCTGATCGTTGGGGGAGGTGTCGAAGGCTGCGAGTTTGCGGCGCTCTATAATGGGCTCGGGACAGCAGTTACAATTATTGAATTGATGCCGCGAGTTCTTCCTCTGGAGGATGAAGAGATTTCTTCGACGATGGGACGGGAACTGAAAAAACGAGGCGTGACGGTCCTGACTGGGACCACCGTCGAGAGATTGGAGCGGTCGGCGGCGACCATCACGGCGCATCTTAAGGAAGGCGGAGAAATCGCAGCTGAAAAACTCCTGGTGTCTGTCGGGCGAGGATTGAACAGCAGCGGCATTGGTTTGGAGAGGGTTGGTGTGCAAGTGGGACGGCGAGGAGAAATTCTCGTCAACGAACGGATGGAAACCACCGTGCCGGGGGTCTATGCGATTGGGGATGTCGTCGGCAAGATGATGTTGGCCCATGTGGCCTCGGCTCAGGGCAAGGTTGCGGTCGAGAATATTATGGGGCATGAAACGTCGATCCGCTACGATGTCATCCCTGCCGGAATTTTTACCCTGCCGGAAATCGGTCGCGTCGGCATGACAGAACAGCAAGCGCGCGAACGAATGCAGGCTGTCGGACAGAATCCCGACGTGGCGGTGAAAGTCGGACGTTTTCGCTATGCCGGGGTAGGGAAGGCACAAGCAACAGGGGATACGACGGGGTTTTTCAAGGTCATTGCCGAGTCACCGAGCGGTAAGATTCTGGGGGTGCATATCGTCGGGGCCCACGCAGCAGATCTCGTGCATGAAGCGGCAATGGCGATGCAAGTCGGCGCAACGGTGACCGAGATGGCGGAGATGATCCATGCCCATCCGACGTTGGCCGAAGGCCTGATGGAAGCGGCTGAAGATGTTGAAGGGAAGGCGATTCACCAAGCGCGAAAGAGGACGCAATAATGTGGCAGTCACTCCTGCTTAAACTCGGGATGTTCGCCGCGACCTTGAGTGTGGTTTTCTGGATCGGGTGGACCTTACCGGGTTCGTTCGACCGTGCCCAGGACCTGACAGCCCAACCGCTTGAGGGTGGGCAATTTGACGATGTTTCAAGCGGAGAACCCGCAGCGGAGGTGAGTCCAGCCCCTGTCGCTTTCGTACCGCAGCCTTCTACTGCCGCTACTCCAACACAATCTCACAAGCATCTTCTCGATCTGAACCGGGCGACGGAACAGGACTTTGATGCGCTGCCAGGAATCGGTGCCCGGTTAGCGGAGCGGATTATCGCGTATCGGCAATCAGTTGGCGCCTTTCACTCGCCTGATGAATTGCGGCAGGTGAAGGGGATTGGAGGCAAGAAGTTTGAACGGATCCGTCCATTGATTACGGTCATGCCGGATAGCGAATCAGCCAGTAGAGGGAAGAAGAGGACATGAGCGAACTTTCCAGACAATTGGATTTGATTCTGCGCGGAGTCGTGGAGGTGATTCAGCAGGCTGAGCTGGAATCGAAACTGACTCGGTCTTTGAAGGAGAACAGGCCGTTGCGCGTGAAAGCAGGCTTCGATCCGACGGCGCCGGATCTCCATCTGGGCCATACAGTCTTAATCCACAAGCTGAAGCATTTCCAGGAACTCGGCCATCAAGTCATTTTCTTGATCGGCGATTTTACCGGGATGATCGGCGACCCGACCGGTCAATCGGAGACGCGTGTGGCTCTGTCGAAAGAGAAGGTGTTGGAAAATGCCAAGACCTATGAGGGGCAGATCTTCAAAATTCTCGATCCTGCGAAGACCCTTGTGGAATTCAACAGTCGCTGGATGGGTACGATGACCGCAGAAGGCTTGATCCATTTGAGCGCCCATTACAATGTCGCGCGGATGCTCGAGCGGGACGATTTTCGTAAGCGTTACGCGGAACAGAAACCGATCAGTATCCATGAGTTCATGTATCCTCTCGTTCAGGGCTACGATTCCGTCGCACTCACGTCCGATATCGAATTGGGCGGCACGGATCAGAAGTTCAATCTGCTGGTGGGTCGAGATCTGCAGCGGGTGTATGGCCAGGAGCCTCAAGTGGTGATCACGATGCCATTGCTCGAAGGCACGGATGGTGTGAGGAAGATGAGCAAGAGTGTCGGGAACTATATCGCACTGGAAGACACACCTAACGAGATGTTCGGTAAGCTGATGTCGATCAGCGACACATTGATGATCCGGTACTATGAGCTGCTGACGACGGAGGATATGGTAGGCGTCAAGGCTGCTCATCCCATGGACGCGAAGCAGACGCTCGCAGCGCTGATTGTCGCGCAATACCATGGGGCTGAAGCGGGCCGGCAGGCCAGGGCGGCTTTTCAACAGAAATTTCAGGAGCGGGAATTTCCAAGCGAGCCGGATGCGCGCGTGATCTTGACCCAGACCGATCTACGCGAGGGGCGAACGATCAGCCTTGTCGATCTGGTGGCGAAGACGAAGCTTGTGCCGAGTAAGAGCGAGGCTCGGCGGTTGATTATTCAGGGGGGCCTGGAGGTCGATGAACAGAAGCAGAGCGACGCAAATGCCCTGTTATCGATTGTGCCAGGAAGAGCTTATCGTCTGAAGGTCGGCCGCCGAAAGTTCGCGCTGGTCGAATTCCGCCCGTAGCGCTCTCCTCGTATGCCGTGGGGCCTCAACAAAGACTCCCCGATCCCCTTTATCCAACGTCAGGTTGTGGCTGAGGCTGTGGCTAGATGCTGGATTTCTTGACTTGAAGCAGATGTCCCACGTAGGATGCCAGGCAGCGAGCGGGCGTAGCTCAGTGGTAGAGTCCTAGCTTCCCAAGCTAGTTGTCAGGGGTTCAAATCCCCTCGCCCGCTCCAAAGAAGACGTGAAGCGTGAAACGTTAGGCGTGAAGTGGTACATGTGCGAGGTGGAGGACTTGAGAGGCATGCGCTTCCAAGTCCTTTTATTTTTTGTGGCTCGTTCGTCAGCACAGGGATAGGCGGCCTGGTACAGGAAGGAGGAGTTGTGAGCCGATGGCATTATGGGTTCTTAGTCATGGTGACTTTGATTGGAAGCATTGTAGGAGGGGCGTTAAGTGGATGGTGGTTGGCTCCCTCACTCGTTATAGCGCAGAAGGCCAACGGGATGAATGCGGAGGAGTTTCTCCTATTGGATACGACCGGCAAAGCGCGGGCTGGATTGGGACTGGACAAGAACAGCGAGGTGGGGCTCGTGATGGTGAGCCGCGATGGAAACCGAAAACTCTCCCTCTCTCCTGATGACCGATTGGCCGTTAAGTTGTCCGATGAAAGTGGCCGCGTTCTCTGGTCAGCCCCGTAAAGGAGCAGGCGAGTTTTAGCGGGAGGCTCAAACTGGTTTGTTTGGTGTATTTGGTTGATTTGGTTCATCTGGTAAACCAAACAAACGAAACAGACCAAAAAACCAAATAACGGTTCAGCAGCCTGCTATACGGATTTTTGGACTTTGCCGCTACGGAGACAGCGAGTACAGACCCTGATGCGCTTGGTCTGACCGTCGACTAGTGCCCGGACTGGTTGGAGGTTGGGTTTGAAGATTCGTTTGGTCTTGTTATTGGCGTGACTGACGTTATGGCCGGACTGGCGACGCTTGCTGCAGAGATCGCATGTATATGCCACGGGGATACTCCTTCATCTAGCAGGATGCTGAAAAATTGGGCGGGGAGGCTGGGGTAATCCCTTTGCTCGCACAACGCGCGGTCGCAGACTCCCCTCGTTGGACGCGCGCAGTTGGGATCACCCCAGCCTCCCCTGGTGAATAGATGCTCGCTGCGGCCTTGCTGGACGGCCTTTTTGAGCATCCTGCGTGGTGTACGCTTTTTCAACTTCGAACTGTAGCATAAGGACATTGGCCCACACAAGCAGGATTGGGGCTCGGCATAGGAGCGGAGGTCCTAACAGGATGCTAAAAAAGTCCGCCAGCGTGCTCGAAATCCGTGAAGCGTATTTCGTGAAGCGTCGTTCGTTTTTGGACTAGGACGTTTCACGCTTCACGTTTCACGAACAACGGGGCCGGGCTAGCGGAGGGTTGTTCTGCGGGTTGCGGCAGATGCTGGCGATTCTTTCGGCGCGGGCTTGTGAGAGACAATCGCTGGTACGCTGATATCGAAAGTCGGATCGCCCCCATCGTCGTATCGATCTTTTCCCACGCTATAGATCTTTTGTTGCGTCTGGCTCCACAACATCGGTAATCCACTAAAGGGATCGTAGTAGCCCGAACCAACTTGAGCGAGTCGATTCGGTACCGTGGACTGCGGGCTTGGGCGTTGCAGGACAGCCTGCAGCGAAGCGAGTCGCAGCCTGGCATCGGTTTCTCTCAACTGATATTGGAAGGGATCCCAGTCCGGTTCGAAGGAGTTTGGGCTGACGAAGTTTTCCAGGATTCCATTGCGTGAGGTCCCCGCAAGTTCGTGAATCGTTGGCAGGGTGCTCTGGCCTGCTTCCGTGGCATGGATCATCGCATCATAGTAGGTGGCATACATTTCCCAGGTTTCCCGCGTCTGTAGCGGGATTCCAAGGAATGAGCGTCTGTGCGGATGCGAGATCAAGCGAAAGGCCTGTTCTGGTAGACGAGCCGTATGCGCCAGCCACTGTTCTTGTGGACTGAGGGAGTGAGTCTGCTTCTCCGTGGCGAATGTACGGGACTCATTGTCATGGACGCCGAGTGAGAATTGATGCCGAAGCGGCCATTGGAGTGATGCCTCTGCTGTCGTGAGGGGAGGGGCAATGTTGGGGGCCATCGCCAAGACAGCTTGGTTAACAGTACGCTGTGATAGCAGATTTGAAAGAAAATGGAGATTGTCGGTGATCACGATTTGCGCCATGACTTTTGTGCTGACGGTTGTCGCATCGCGAAGGATGTTCCGCCACACCTGCATATCCTGCTTGAGCCGCTGCATGCCCAGAGTTGTCTGGCGAGAAAACCCGTCGGCGATGTAGAGCCGGTGCGCAACGAACACCTCCACAAAACGGGGTGTACCCCGGTGTCCGAACCCCATATCCTCGAAAGGCATGGCGAGCCAACGTTCATATCGCGTTAATAGGACATGATCGTAACTGCCCAGCGTCTGGAGCGCGTGCATATTGTGGAACCCGCCTACCGGATTTTCGGAATTCCAGGAAGGAAGAATCTGCTCTGTCGGAACCTCAATCTGTAAACTCGAACGACCTGGCTTGTCATAATCGAAATCGATTGAGCCGTGAGCCGAGTTGATTTCCAGCCACATTTCATGACCCACCTTGGCTGGATCCAGCGTAACCTCCGCAGCAAAGCCAAGCAGGTAGAAATAGCCGTTTTCATAGGGGTTGGTAAGACGATACTGAGGAGGTTCCAGCAGGCTGGTAAAGAGAGGACTGGGGGATTGCCCCTTAGAGGACCAGATGAAGCTCGAAAGCTGAAAAATGGCCCAGATGAGGACGATGCCGATGACCAGATGTTTCATAGATCGGTAAAGAGACGTTGCGGCATTCGGCTGTGTTTGAGCAAAGCCTATGCCGTGAGGTCGCCTGAAAAACCTCTGTCTTTCGCTCCTTTCCCGATGGATACGGACGTGGCCTGGCAGAACCTGTGCAGGCTGTGAAGGAGACGGACATTAATGAACTTGACAAGCTTCTTCGCGGTCTCCTAGAGTGCTCCCAACATTGTGACTCCTGGGTGTGGGAAGAGGGTGCAAGTCCCTCGCGGTCCCGCCGCTGTAAATGGGGACGAAACCCGCGAATGCCACTGTCCAGTGGGCGTGAAACGTATCTCGTGAAGCGTATATCGTAAGGTCTCTGTTTCCGGCGACGCTTCACGAACGACGAGCGACGCTTCACGCTTCGGATGGGAAGGCGCGGGGAGTAGGACGAGCCATGAGCCAGAACACCTCCCCGGAGAATTGAACGATATTCCCTCGTGGGCTGGGGAATTGGCGAGGATGAATTGCGGGAGCAATCCTCAGGGTCTTCCCAGGCCTTGAGGATTTTTTTATGGCCTCCGGCATCTTCCTCACGAGCCGATGGATGGGGTTCCTGCTCGGAGCCATCGTGCTGCTTCCAATACAGCCTGCGCCGGCTGCCCATGATGATGAGATGTCGAACATGAAACGACGGCAACAGGGAATTTTGACCGGCATGCCCTTCATGGCGCACGTATCGGCGCAGGCCTATGTCGATGATGCCGGTCGACGCATGTATTTTGCCAGGCCTCCCGCCAGGATCGTCTCACTGGCGCCCAGCATTACCGAGATGTTGTTTGCGATGGAAGCTGGAGATCAGCTTGTCGGAGTCACAGACTTTTGCGACTATCCGCCGGAGGCCGGTGAGAAGCCGAAGCTGGGTTACTCCAATCCAAATATGGAAATGTTGGTGGCACTCCAACCGGATCTGGTGGTGGCGCCTAACGATTTCCTTAAGCCTGATATCATTGCCAAACTCGAACAGCTGAACATACCGGTGTTTATTTTGGGGGATAAGAATGTCGAGGGGATCTTTGTCCACATCCAGACACTAGGACGTATCGTCGGGCGATCGTCAAAAGCCGATGCAGTGGCCATGCAGCTCAGGCAGCAGGTAGCGGCGATCCAACAGCGCATTCAAGGAATGCCCCGGGTGCGGGTGCTCTATGTGTTGAATAGCCAGCCCTTGATCACTGTCGGGCCAGGAAGCTTTATCGATCAGCTGATTGGGATGGCTGGAGGAATTAATATTGCCGCAAAGAGCACAACCCCCTATCCACGACTCAGCCTGGAGGCTGTGCTCCGGGAGGATCCGGAAGTACTGGTGTTTCCTGTCGGCAAGGCGGAAGGCATCTCAGAAAGTGAGCAACAGACCTGGCGTCAGTGGTCAACGATGACGGCGGTCAAGCGTGGCAGGCTTCATCAGATCTCTGCCGATTGGCTCAACCGGCCTGGTCCGCGCATCGCCAAGGGACTTGAATCGCTCGCAAATATTTTACACTCCGACAGTTCGCCCGATAGCCGATCCGAACGATAACCCGATCAGCCTATGGCACATATCGTTTCATCATGGACCCATGCCGGTTCGGTGCTGACCCTCCATCGATGGATCACGGTGGTCGGCGGGCTGCTGCTGGCCTGTATGGCTGTCCTGGTGCTCTGTCTGCAGTTTGGTGCGACGTCAGTGAATATCGGCAACGTTGTGCCGGCAATCATGCATCTGTTTCGTGGAGATCTGGCCGGTTCACCGGGCTCAGAGACATCCGAGATCATTCTGGTACAAATTCGGTTTCCCCGAGTGCTCATGGGTTTTCTCGTGGGAGGGAGTTTGGCGGCGGTTGGTGTGACGCTTCAAGCGTTGCTAAGAAATCCTCTCGCCGATCCCTATGTGCTGGGCGTATCGAGCGGCTCTGCGCTCGGTGTCTCAATGGCCATGCTGTTCGGGATCGGCTCCACCTTCCTGCTCTTCCCTCTGCTGCCGCTGTTCGGGTTTGCCGGGGGCCTCCTGGCGCTTATCCTGATCTATCGCTTGGCGCAGTCGAAAAGCCGCCTGCCGATTCATAGCTTATTGCTGGCTGGTGTCATTCTGAATGCCATTTTGACGGCGTTCATCATGTTCATCACCTCGATCATGGAACCGAATCGATCGGCGGGATTGATGGCATGGTTAATGGGGTCGCTGACCGCACCTGGCTATCCGGCGCTGGGCATATTTCTCCTGTACGTCCTGTTCGTGCTCGCGGTCCTGATGCATAAAGCGCAGCTCTTAAATGTGTTGACCCTGGGAGAGGAAACTGCCCGTTCTCTCGGTGTGGAGACTGAGGGGGTCAAGAAACATCTCTTCGCTCTGACGGCGCTTCTGACCGGCGCGATTGTGTCGGTGAGCGGCATGATCGGATTCGTCGGCATGGTCGTTCCTCATGCGGTGCGCCTGCTCATCGGATCGGACCACCGGTTGCTGCTTCCCGCTTCGGCGCTCGTCGGGGGCATGTTTCTCGCTTTGGCCGACACGATAGCCCGAACGATCATGGCGCCGGCTGAAATCCCTGTGGGGATTGTGACGGCGCTCGTTGGTGGTCCGTTCTTCCTCTATCTCCTCCTGTGGCGAAAAGATCGGATGCTGTGAAGTGACGACCCATACGATGGGAAGAACAAGTCCCTTGTTGCCAGTAGACGGCCCTGCCATCGAAGTTGAAGGTCTGTCGTTCCGCTATTCCACTATGGAAGGTCGAGGGAGAATGTGGACGCTGGACCATCTCTCCTTCCATGTCGATGCCGGAGAAATCCTCGGTATCGTGGGGCCGAACGGGTCAGGGAAGTCGTCGTTGTTGAAAATTCTGTCCGGACTCCTGCCGGTCGGGGAAGGGGATGTCCTGCTGGGTGGGACTTCGCTTCAGAAACGGAGCCAGGCCGACATTGCCCGGTTGGTTGCGGTGGTACCGCAAGAATATGCGCAAGTCTTTCCGTTTACCGTGGCTGAGACTGTGTTAATGGGACGGTTTCCGCATCGGACGGTCCGTTGGTGGAGCATGGGAATCGGAGTTGAGACTGCGAGCGATCTTGCTTCTGCACACCAAGCCATGGTCGATACCGATGTTGTGTCGCTGGCCGATCGGTTGGTGTCCGACTTATCCGGGGGCGAACGGCAGCGAGTCGTGATTGCCAGAGCGCTGGCTCAGGAGCCGAAAATTCTGTTGCTCGATGAACCGACGGCCTTTCTCGACATCAACCACCAGATTGAGATTTGTTCGCTCGTCGCAAGACTAAGGGCTGAACGGCAATTGACAGTCGTCTTGGTGTCGCACGATCTGAATGTCGCAAGCCAGTATTGTGATCGTGTGCTGATGCTCAAGGAAGGCCAGCTCTGCCGTATTGGTTCGCCTGAAGAGACCATTCGCCCGGAGGTGCTTCGGATAGTGTACGGGTGCGACGTGGTTGTAGATGCCCATCCCCAGACAGGCCGGCCGCGTGTGACAATGCCGATGAACATGGTGTGATATGAGGACTGGCAGAATTGCGCTCTTGCATCTTGAGACGATTCCTGGAGCCGTCGAGCACAATCAATACGTGATTGTCGAAGCGATCAAGCGAGCCGCCGCCGTCAGGGCGAGGTGGATCGTCACACCGGAACTGGCCGTATGCGGCCTCCAGTTCCCTCGATTGATTGGGGTCGACTGGATCAAGCCCCAGCCGGATCCATGGATGCAACGCATGTGCCGGTTAGTGAAAGAGCTGCAATGCACATTGTTCATCGGATGTCCTGAGCGCGATGGGAGTCGACTCTACAATTCGGTATTCGTGATCAACACTCATGGGGAAATCATCGGCCGCCATCGCAAGCTCAATGTCGCGAGCGACTCCTTGTCGTGGTCCAGTCCAGGGGACGACGCCGTCCCAATTGAGTGCGATGGCATCAAAGTCGGGATTCTCGTGTGTAGCGATGCTTATACGCAAAACATCGCCAGGGCGTTGAGATTTGGCGGGGCACAGATCTATGTATCGCCAGCCTCATGGGGGCCGGGCATCCACGGTCCGAACGGGGAGTGGGAGGCTCGCACGCACGAAACCGGCCTTCCTCTGATCGTCTGCAATCGAACTGGGGCCGAGCGCACACTCGAGTTTTGGAAGGCTCCAAGCCTCGTAGTTGCAAATGGGGAGCGAGTCTTGTCTCATACCTCGGACCAGTCGGTCATTCTGACGGTTGACTGGGATTTCAGCAGCATGAAGCCGCGATCCGCCGGCTTTCAGGCAGAGTACGTGAAAGCAAGATAATGCAGCGAGCTGTCTGCAACAGGCGCAAGAGACAGCCCTTCTCATTGGTATCGGTCAAGAGGCGTGAAGAAAATTGGCAGCCAGGGTCATGTCCCCGGTCCGGCTGTGCTGCGTTAAGGGGGCGGTCAACTTTTCAGAAAGGGCGTTTTGAAGAAGCAACGCGGGTGACGGGGAAGATGGTGCAAGTCCATCACGGTGCCGCCACTGTAAGCGGGGAGTAACTCTGCATCGTGCCACTGTGTGCATCAGCACATGGGAAGGCGCAGGGGAACAACGATCCGCAAGTCAGGAGACCCATCCCGCGGTTGATTCGACTCAACCCTTCGAGCACAAGGGAGGTTCGTCATGCCGTGGTTGGTTCGTTCTTGTCGTGCCTGGTGGTGTCTACTTCCTCTGTTTGCATTGTGCTATCCCGCCCATGCTGCCCCGGAGATCGAAGTGGCATCAGCTGAACAAACGGATGTCATCGAAACCCGCGAGGTTGTGGTCAGCGCGACCAAGACTCCGATGTCAGTCTCTCATGTGACCAGCGCGGTTGAGGTCATTAAGGGAGAAGAACTTGAACGAAAAAAAATCAAGACCGTTATCGATGCGTTGCGCCTTGCAGAGGGTCTGTTCGCCACATCAAGCGGCGGTCCTGGCACGGAAGCCTCTGTGAAAATGCGCGGAGCTGCTGCCAAACATACTATGGTGTTGATCGATGGTGTGATCGTGAACAGTCCGACGACCGGTGTCTATGACTTTGCGAATCTGACGACGGAGAATATCGATCGAATTGAAATCCTTCGCGGAGCCCAGAGTATGTTGTACGGGTCAGATGCGATCGGCGGAGTCATCAATATCTATACCAAGAGGGGAACTGACAAGTTCACATCAAGTGCCTTCGTTGAATATGGTTCATTTGCCTCCATCCGTGAAGGTGTCCAGGCGTCCGGTAGTAAAGGGATCGTTGACATTTCTGCCTCGCTCTCTCGCTGGGACACCAGCAGCTTTTCCGCGATCAATTATCGACGTGGAGCATATGAGCGAGACGGATTCCGTAACTGGCAAGCCTCAGGAAAGCTCGGCATTTCGTTGCCGAGGGATGGGCGCCTGGAGTTCAATATTCGCTGGTATAACTCTGATCTCAACTTCGACGGGTTTGCAGACAGTGGTGCGCCGGCAGACGTATTTGGAGCAAAACAGACGAATCGGAACCTGATTCTCAGTGCAACCTATGACCAGCCGATTACGTCGTGGTGGAACCAGAAGCTCACACTCGCACAGGCGAATGAACAATTAACCGCCAACAGTGGGACCGCCGGATACAATGTTAATACAGGGCAGAACATCACCGCCAGCCCCACGTCCTGTTTTCCTAATTTCGATACGTGCTTCACCCCATTTTCGACAAATCTAGACATCCTTAACCAGCGGCTGGAATGGCAGCACAATTTTCAAGTAAGGAAGGAGGTGCTTCTCACGGCTGGCTATCAATTTCGTCAAGAGCAAGGCGATGCCTCTGGATTTTATGGCTCTGCGTCACCCAATAGGCTGCTCACATCGAATGCTGGCTTCGCTCAAGCGCAAGTCAATCTGTTCGATCGCGTCTTGTTTACGGGAGGAGTTCGCCAGGATAGTTATAATGTTTTTGGAGATGCGACAACCTATCGCCTGACTGGCGGTTACTTGCACAAAGAAACTGGCACAAAGATTCGTGCGAGTTATGGGACTGGCTTCAAGGCACCCACGCTGAATGATCTCTTCTTCCAAGGGTTTGGGAATCCGAATCTCCAGGCGGAAAAGAGCAAGAGTGCTGATGTGGGAGTCGATCAGAGCCTGTTTCGGGACAAGCTGAAGCTGAGTGTCGGGTATTTCTGGAATCACTTTGATAATCTAATCACGTTTCTGTCGGTCCCTAGTCCCGATTGCCCATCATCTTCTTTCGGATTCTGTCCCACCAATATCGCATCGGCAAAGACGGAAGGATGGGAAATAAGTTTTAAGTATGAACTCATCAAGGGGCTTGATTTTCGTGGACAGTATACGATGACGGTGACAAGAGCGTATGGCCTGCCAGGCCGTCCAGAAAACACTAGGCTTCCGCGATGGCCCTATGATCAGGCGACCCTTGGCATGACCTACCAGCCGATCGATCCTGTCCGAATCAACGTGGATTATCGATTCGTGGGGGCACGCAACAACGATGCCGCTAACACGCCGAGTCAACGGCAAGGGTCCTTTGGAGTCATCAATGTTTCAGGGACCTATGATGTTACAAATAACTGGCAGGTCTTTGGGCGGGTCGACAACCTCTTGAACGAAAAGTATGAGGAAATCCTTTACTTTGGCATGCCCATCCGGTCGGTGTATGGCGGCGTGAAGCTTACCTACTAAGGCATGAATGAGGAGCATGAGGTTCTCCCGTTTGGTCATTGCCGGCACCCATAGCGGAGTCGGCAAGACAACTGTGACTTTGGCGATCTTGGCGGCCCTGAGAGTTCGGGGCCGTCGTGTCCAGTCATTCAAGGTGGGACCGGACTTCATCGATCCGAGCCATCACGCTGCCGTCACCGGCCGTCCGTCGCGGAATCTGGATGGCTGGATGTTAGAGGCGGACGTCAATCGGGGCATTTTCACGCGAGCCGCAACTGATGCAGACCTTTCCATCATCGAAGGGATGATGGGCTTGTTCGACGGCAGTTCACCGGTGAGCGAAGTCAGCAGTACGGCTGAATTGGCAAAGCAGCTGGATGCACCGGTGCTACTCGTCATCGATGGAAGTGCCATGGCCCGCTCTGCTGCAGCCATGGTGTCGGGGTATGCGAAGTTCGACTCGGCACTTCGTGTTGCCGGCGTACTGTTCAATCGGATCAGCAGTGATGGACATTACAGGCTGCTCAAGGAAGCGGTGGAGCAAGAAACTGATGTGGCGGTCGTAGGATATCTTCGGCCAGACCCGGCGGTGACGATCACCGATCGCCATCTGGGACTTGTGATGGCCATGGAACAGGGGAAGGGCGAACTCTATCGCCGGTTGGGTAAGGCAGCGGTAGAGACGATCGATCTGGATCGAATCGAGGCACTGGCCCGTTCGTCTGGAGAGTTGACGGTGACGATGTCCCAGCCCGCAAAGAAACACCAGGATCGTATGGTTCGAATCGGTGTCGCGCAGGATCAGGCATTTTGCTTTTACTATCCCGACAATCTAGAGTTGCTTGAAGCAGCAGGGGCGGAATTGGTGAAATTTTCTCCCTTGAACGATCAGGTGCTGCCTGACGTGGATATGTTGTACCTCGGCGGGGGCTATCCGGAACTGCATGGCAAGGCGCTGGCTGATAATGTAAGTATGCGGGCCACAATCCGGCAGTTCGCTGAGCGGGGTGGGACGATCTATTCGGAATGCGGAGGGATGATGTATCTCACGCAAGCCATCCGCGACTTCGCTGGTACATCGTATGACATGGTCGGGTTGTTTCCTGCTGAAACGGTCATGCAGAAGTCGGATCTGACTCTGGGGTATAGGACAGTGGAACTCTCGCGGGACTGCGTACTCGGTGCATCTGGCACCACCGTGCGCGGGCATGAGTTTCATTACTCCACGATGGTTCTAAAGGGAATACCCAGCTATGCCTGTGTACTCCGTGATGCGCAGGGAAATTCGAAGGGGCAGGATGGGCTCAGTGTCGGCAATACGATGGCGTTATACACCCATCTGCATTTTGCCAGTCAGCCACAGGTAGCGATCTCGTTGATCGCCTCTGCCCGCCGAACAAATAGCGTTTTATCTGTGAGTTCCGGAGGTATAACGTGACCGGGCAGGCCGAGCATAAGACCAAGATGGAGCGGTTGAAAGCGTCGGTAGATCGACGGATCGAGGCGGCGCAAGAAGAGAAAGGATTGTTGATTGTCTATACTGGAGCCGGTAAGGGGAAGACAACCGCGGCGCTGGGGATGGCCTTGCGATGTCTTGGTCATGGCATGAAGGTGGCGGTGGTGCAATTCATCAAGGGGGCGATCGATACGGCAGAGGAACGGGCACTCAAGTCTTTTGGCGAGCGTGTCACCTTTCTCCGCATGGGTGAAGGGTACACCTGGGAAACACAGGATCGGGAGCGCGATACAACGTTTGCACAAAAAGCTTGGACGACGGCGTGCGAATTTCTGAAGGATGAGTCCTATGCCATGGTCATTCTTGACGAGTTCAATATCGCTCTCCAGCATGACTATGTACGAGTTGAAGACGTATTGCCGGTTCTTCGTGCCAGGCCTCTCATGCAGCATGTCGTGATTACCGGCCGTGGTGCCATGGAGGAGTTGATCGAAGAGGCGGATCTCGTTACAGAGATGAAGCAGACCAAACATCCATTTCGGAAGGGCATCAAGGCACAAGCGGGGGTGGAGTTTTGAGAGGTCCGGCCACAAAGACTTGTGAGGCCTGTGGGAGTGCGTTCGAGTGCGTTGGATACCAATGCTGGTGCGGAAAGATCGGCATTACAGAGCTGCAAATGGATTGGATCGCCGCTCGGTTTCAAGATTGTTTATGTCCGGCATGTTTGAAGAAGGTCGGAGCAGGCGATGTAGGGTTGGTTCCTTTGAAACTTGCTGCTCCGCCACATGCCGAGTATAAGGAGCCCGCATGAGTGCGCGTCAGGGCATCAGAAGCGCCGACAAGGGAAGATTTTCAGACGATGAGCGGGCGGCGGTCTACCGTGTGATTTTCGAGCGGCGGGATGTCCGGAGAAATTTTGTGCGGAAGCCGATTGCCGACGACGTCCTTGCGAAAATCTTGACCGCCGCACATCATGCCGGGTCGGTCGGGTTTATGCAGCCGTGGGATTTTGTCATTATCCGCGAACGCTCGACAAAGCACGCCGTCAAGCAGCTCTTTGCTCAGGCGAATACGGAAGCAGCCAAGCATTACGCCGGTATCCGTGCCACGCTGTACCGGAGCCTGAAGCTCGAAGGGATCGAGGAAGCTCCGATCAATCTCTGCGTAACCTGTACTCGTCAACGTGGCGGCAGACATGTGTTGGGTCGCTCCACGGTGCGTGAGACGGATCTATACAGCACCTGTTGCGCCATTCAAAATCTCTGGTTGGCTGCACGTGCTGAAGGTATTGGGGTCGGGTGGGTGAGCATTCTAGACCATGGAGCCTTGAAGCAGGCGCTCGGTATTCCCAGGCCGGTTAAAGTCCTGGCATACCTCTGTCTTGGCTACGTGTCAGATTTTGCGATAAAGCCGGAGCTGGAAACGGCAGGGTGGCGAGACAGGATCCCGATTGAGGAACTCATTCACTACGAGTCATGGGGAATAAAGGTACAGGGTAATAGGAGAAACGGCGATGCGCATCACGAAGGTCTATACAAGAACCGGGGACGCGGGAAAAACAAGGCTAGCCGGGGGACAGCAGGTGTGGAAGAACAGTCTGCGAGTCGAGGCCTACGGCACTCTCGATGAACTGAACGCGGTGGTCGGGGTCGTGCGGGTGATGAATGCTGAGATGGTGGGGCGCCATGCAGAGGCAGAACAGCTTGAAGAGGATCTTCAGTGGATACAAAATAAGCTGTTCGATCTTGGAGGGATTCTTGCGACTGCCCCTGGCCAAGAATTCAAGAACATGCCTCAGGTGACGGAGAAAGATGTGACTAAGCTGGAAAAGACCATTGACCGTTGTCAAAAGGACTTGACTCCGCTCAAAGAGTTTATTCTGCCTGGAGGGGGAAAGGTATCAGGTTTTTTGCATCAGGCGAGGACGGTGTGCCGCAGGGCGGAGCGTGTATGCGTGCATCTTTCGCGTGAGGAGCCGGTCGATGCGGTGAATGTCAAGTTTGTGAATCGTCTGAGCGATGCCTTGTTTGTTCTGGCCCGTTGGGCCGCTAAGACTCAGGGGGAACCGGAATTTCTGTGGGAACGTGACGTGAAGAAGGCGGCGGGTTGATCGTATGAAGAGGGCGCACAGGCAACGAGCGAAGCTGATTCTTGTACTCGGGGGCGCAGCGTCAGGCAAGAGTCAGGCTGCGCTTGATCTGGCTGGTCAGAGAGGCCCGAGAGCATTTGTGGCGACGGGGCAGGCCTTCGATCGCGAAATGAAAGCCCGGATCGAACGACACCAGGCCACACGTTCATCTGACTGGGAGACGGCGGAAGTCCCTATAGAAATCGAGAAATGGTTTGCTGCCAATGGAAATAATTATCAATCGGTTGTACTCGACTGTCTCACTTTATGGTTGAACAATATGGGCGGGCAACGCCTGCGAGATTCAACTATGTCTGATGCGACGGCAGGTCTACTCCGGGCGATTCGAAGGACGAAGGCTCGTGTCGTGATTGTGAGTAATGAATTGGGGCTGGGGCTCGTGCCGGTGACGAAAACTGTCCGTGCGTTTCGCGATCTGGCAGGACGGGTCAATCAACAGGTGGCAGCAGAAGCCGATGAGGTCTATCTGACGGTCAGCGGTATTCCCATGCGTGTGAAGTAAGAGGATTATTCGCGATGTTAATTCGCAAAACCATTGACCAGATTCAGCCGACCGACCTCCGACTCTTGACGCAAGCGCAGGCGCGGCTTGATCGATTGACGAAACCCATTGGCAGTCTGGGGCGACTGGAAGAATTGGCTGCGCGCTACGTCATGATCACGGGTGAGATGAAACCGAAGGTCCCGCGAGGAGCGGTCTTTACCTTTGCCGCCGATCATGGAGTAACGGTCGAAGGGGTGAGTGCCTATCCCTCTGCAGTGACGCCTCAGATGGTCTTGAACTTCTTGCGTGGAGGGGCCGGTGTCAATGTGCTGGCGCGGCATGCCGGTGTCGAGGTTCGCGTTGTAGACATCGGGGTGAATTTTGACTTTGAGGCGGCTCCAGGACTCATTCACAAAAAAATCATGCCTGGCACGAAGAATTTGCTGGTGGAACCGGCAATGGGTCTCGCACAGGCGGAGCAAGCACTGGCAGTTGGGATGGAGTTAGCTGCTGAGGCGGCTCAAGAGGGAATCGGGTTAATTGGAACCGGGGAGATGGGGATCGGCAACACGACTGCCAGTTCGGCGATTGCAGCCGTGATGACCAGGCGGTCGGTTTCCGAGGTGACTGGTCGAGGAACGGGAATTGACGACGCCAGTCATGCGCGCAAGATCGACGTGGTTCAGCGTGCGCTCGCTCTCCATCGGCCGGATTCAACGAATGCGATGGAGGTGCTTGCCACAGTGGGCGGGCTGGAAATCGGTGGGCTGGCTGGACTGATACTTGGCGCAGCGGCAGCTCGCATTCCAATCGTGTTAGATGGGTTTATCGCTGGGGCCGCAGCCTTGATTGCCGCGAGTCTGCAACCTTACTGCAAAGACTATCTCATTGCGTCACATCAGTCAGTCGAACGAGGCCATCAGGCGATACTGGACCACCTTGGCTTGAAGCCGCTGTTCGATCTCGATCTCCGTCTGGGGGAAGGCACTGGCGCCTGTCTGGGCATGAGTTTGGTCTTTGGCGCGATCAAGATTCTCACGGAGATGGCGACATTCGACGAGGCAGGCGTGTCAGGGCGCACTGGGGAAGGGGTACGGGGATAAAGGGGGAAGGGGTATAGGGGAAGACGAGAGGTGGTCTTATTATCCCGTTATCCCTCTATCTCGTTATCCCCATCTAGCGATGGCACGTCCATTCATTTTCGCCTGGCAGTTCCTGACGGCCATTCCACTCAGCCGTTCGACGCACGACGCCAAGCCCGAGGAGTTGGCCTCCTCCATGAGCTGGTATCCCGTGGTCGGCTGTCTGCTTGGGGCCTTGCTGGCCGCAGCGGATATGGCCTTGGTTCAGGTCTTCTCTTCTCAGATTACGAATATCGTATTGATCATTCTTCTTGTCGCCATTACCCGTGGCCTTCATCAGGACGGCCTTGCCGATATGGTAGACGGTCTGGCAGGCGGGCGAACCGTTCACGCGCGCCTGGCGATTATGAAGGATGCGCACATTGGCGCAATCGGTGCGACAGGGCTGTTTCTCGCCCTTGGCTTGCGCTACGCAGGGCTCAACGCTGTACCGGCTGGCGAGCATATCGGGATACTGATAAGTATGCCGGTGGTCGGGCGATGGGCGATGGTCGTGGGGGCGTTCCATGTAACCTATGCACGGCCTGAAGGAGGACTGGCCCAACCGTTCCTCTCGCATATGTCCTGGCAACACGTGTGTGTGGCAACTATCACAGCAGGGCTGGCGTTGGCGCTGTTGTTGGGCCCATGGGCGGCGTTGGGCGCACTTCTCATCGGCGCAGCTCTCATTCGCCTCTTGACGGCCTGGTTTCATCGTATGTTCGGCGGCGTCACGGGTGACTTGCTAGGGGCGACCAACGAGGTCGCAGAGATTCTGTTTGTGATGATCGTTCCTGTGGTGCTCTTTCGATGACCGGAGGCGAATTAGCAGTGGCCTGTCTATTGGATGCTGTGGTCGGAGACCCTCGGTGGTTTCCACATCCGGTGCGTTGGATGGGATGCCTCGTCGATTGGTGCGACCGTTGCGTCTACCGCCTCCTTTTATCGCCTGCTCAGCAACGCATGGCAGGGGTGCTCTTGGCTGTCGTCTTGCCGGCGGGAGCCTATGTAGCGGCCACGATGCTGATCTGGTTCGGCAGCTCGGTTGATCCCTTCTGGGGAAGTGCCGCCACGGTGCTGTTGGCCTGGACCACTCTCGCGGCGCGCGATCTCATCGACCATGTCGTCGCTGTGCAAAAGGCGCTTCAATCTGTCTCCTTGGCAGAGGCGCGAACGGCGGTCGCTAAGATTGTTGGACGCGATACGGAGGAGATGGATGAGTCTGATATCGTCCGTGCAACGGTGGAAACGATTGCGGAAAGTACGGCTGACGGAATTATGGCGCCGTTGTTCTATCTGGTCCTCGGAGGAGCCCCATTGGCGTTGGCATATAAGGCCATCAGCACATTGGATTCGATGATCGGCCATTTGGACGATCGATACCGCTGGTTCGGTTGGGCCTCGGCACGGATGGATGATGCGGCAAATTTTATTCCGGCCCGTATCACTGCGCTCCTACTGGTTTTCTCAGCAGGAATTGTTTCTCGATCGTGGTCCGCAATGCAACGTACCTGGCAGATTCTGCTTCGTGACGGGGGACGGCATCCTAGTCCGAACAGCGGGCGTCCAGAAGCCGCGATGGCCGGGGCGCTCGGAGTCCAGCTGGGCGGAATCAATCGCTATGACGGTCTTCCAATTGACCGTCCATGCCTTGGCAATCCTCATCAGTCGCTGGCGAGGGTTCACATTGGCATGGCGATTACCCTCATGCTCTGGACAAGTCTCACAGGAGTTCTGCTTGGTGTAGGGTGGCTTCTATGGTGAAGAGATGACGCAACCCTTTCACGGTGGGAATGTCCACAAGGCTGCTCAGGAACAACGAGTTCCCGTCGAGCAGATCATTGATTTTAGCGCCAGCATCAACCCGCTGGGTTTCTCTATGGCCGGTCTCCGCGCGATCCGCTCGGCACTCAAGCAGATCGTGCACTATCCGGACCCCGATTGCCGGCAGCTTAGACAAAAATTGGCGCTACGGTGCGGCGTGGATCCAGACATGATTCTGGTCGGAAACGGCTCGAGTGAATTGATTCATCTATTGCCCCGCGCGCTTGCGATCAAGTCTGCGCTCATTATCGGTCCCACATTTGAAGAGTATGCCTGTGCGCTGCTGGGCGCAGGGAGCGTGGTCCAATACGTTCATGCAAAGCGACAGCAGCGCTTCCGCCCTCCGTTACAAGACGTTCTGGCACGGCTTTCTACCAAACGATCAAAATTCGATGCCGTATTTCTATGCAATCCCAATAATCCAACCGGTCAACTCATGAATCGGCAGGCTATGTGTGAGCTTGCTGAATCTGTCGAGCGGCAACAGGGCTGGTTGATCGTCGACGAAGCTTTTATCGACTATTGTCATGAACAGTCTGTCGTTTCTATGTTGAAAGAGCATCCCCGGATGGTGGTGCTGCGCAGTTTGACAAAATTTTATGCCATGCCGGGGCTTCGGATCGGTTACCTAATTGGGCCAAGCAAGGTGGTGGATCTTCTGAAAGATCGTCAGCCGCCCTGGTCGGTCAACTCTTTGGCTCAAGAGGCTTCTTGCGCGGTATTACAGGATCAGATCTATGCGAACAAAAGTCGTGTATTCATGGAGAATGAACGGTCCTGTTTCGTGCGCGGGCTTCGCTCCTTGCCCGGTCTACAAGTCTACTCATCAGCCGCGAATTTTATTCTGATCGGTCTTCCTGCCTGGACGAACTCCGGCGAGGTGACTGACCGACTGGCTTCCTGGCGTCTGCTCGTCCGCGACTGTTCGACATTGCCGGGCCTGACGACGCAGATGATTCGTGTCGCAATCAGGACTTCCAAGGAGAATCACCGATTACTCACAGCCCTTGGCGCCTGCTTGAAGGTAAGGTAGCCATGAAGCTGTTTACTAAGCCTGCGATGCAGACCGCCTTCAGTGTCAGACAAAAAACGCTCATCGTCGATCTGGGGAATCTCCGGTCCGTTCTCTCCTCTGCTCCCAGGGCCGGGGGGATCACGCGGGCCAGGTATATCTTGAACCATCAAGTGGCGAACAACCCAATTAGTAGGGATGCTTGTGGTGCGGGTGCATTTGCGAGATGCGCCGATCCTTCCAGAACATTGGGCAAGCTGGCCTCCTCCCTTGGTATACGAGAGAAATTCGTCGGTCTCATGACAGCCGTGTCGCTCGCAGAGTTGGTTGCCATCCGAGCTGCCTCGGATCACATATGGGTTGAAGGATTTGTGACAGTCGGAACAGCCAATGCCGTGCGGGCAGGGGAATCGGCAACATCGAGTTCGCTCACCAACGGGCGGGCTCATCCCGGCACGATCAACGTGATTCTTGTGACCAATGCGCGCCTATCCGCTTCGGCAATGGTCGGGATGGTGCAGGTTGCGACCGAAGCCAAGACGGCTGCCCTGTTACAGGCCAAGGTGAAGAGTTGGACTGGCCGCTCGGGGGCGACGGGAACGGGAACAGATGCGGTAGTGGTGGTGAGTGGAGAGGGACCTTCTCAGCGATACAGCGGTACCCATACGATTCTCGGTGAACTTGTCGGACAAGTGATTGAGACCGCCGTTACAGAAGGGCTGGCTCGGTACAAACGTTGGCATGCCCGCAGTACCTCATCTCGCCGCATGAGAGGTCTATGATGGTTGATAGAGCCCGAACTAACGCTCTTGCCGTGCTTGGAACTGGCTCCGATGTGGGGAAAAGCCTCATCGTTGTCGGGCTCTGCCGGCTTCTCTTCAGAAAGGGCCTGCGGGTTGCACCATTCAAAGCGCAGAACATGGCACTGAATTCTTTCGCCACGCTCGATGGCGGGGAGATCGGCAGAGCGCAAGCGTTGCAGGCTCAGGCCTGTGGGATCGAGCCGACGGTGGACATGAATCCGATTCTGTTAAAGCCCGAGTCCGATTCACGATCACAGGTGGTGGTGAAAGGAAAAGTCTACGATGGCTTGGATGCGCTTGCATACTTTGAGAGAAAGGAGACGCTGTTCAACATTGTTCGAGAATGTTATTCGCGATTGGCGGGCGAGTACGAGTGCGTCGTCATCGAGGGGGCAGGGAGTGCTGCGGAGATCAATCTCCGGGACCGGGACATCGTAAATTGGCCGGTTGTCAAGTTGGCCGACGCATCAGTCCTGTTGGTAGCGGATATCGATCGAGGCGGAGTCTTCGCGCAGATCATCGGAACGCTTGACTTATTGGCACCTCATGAACGCCACCATGTGCGCGGTGTGATCGTGAATAAGTTCCGCGGAGATCGCCGACTGTTTGAAGACGGTGTCCGTATCCTTGAGGCACGTACAGGTTTGCCAGTCTTGGGAGTCGTTCCTTATTTGCGCGATCTTCTATTAGATCAAGAGGATAGCCTGGATCTGACTCATTCACGAGCGGTTCAGTTTAAGCCTGATCTCACAAATGTAGTCGTAGTCTTGCTCCCTCGCATGAGCAATTTCACCGACTTTAATGCGTTGTCGGCTGAGAAGGATGTGGCGCTCCGGTTTGCTGCTTCCCGGGATGATCTCAGCGGAGCCGACGTGGTGATCCTTCCTGGGAGCAAGAACACGCTCGAAGATCTCGAGTATCTTGTGTCCGCTGGATTCCCGTCTGCCTTACAATTGCACATGGAGAGAGGAGGTGAGCTAGTCGGGATCTGCGGGGGGTACCAGATGCTTGGGCAAGAGGTCGCTGATCCCAAGGGTTTAGAGGGTGGAGGAACGTCAAGAGGGTTAGGGTTTCTTGACGTGGTGACGGAGCTCGATGCGCCAAAGATCTGCCGACAAGTCCGGGCCAGGTCGCTGCTTCACAATATGGAACAGGATGTGCCGGTCCGAGGTTATGAAATCCACATGGGACATACGAGTCGTGGAACTGCCAACCCCTGTTTTCAGACCGAAGCATCTGAAATTCGAGAAGGCGACGCAACGGGTGACGAAGGCGCGGCAAGTGAGAATGGTCGTGTCTGGGGTACCAGCATCCATGGTTTATTCGATCAGGCAGAGTTCCGCAGGAGTTGGCTGAACCGTGTGCGCGGCCGGAAGGGACTTTCACCTATTTCACTCCATGAGTCTGAACTGGTCACAACGCAATTGGGCGCTGAACTGGATCGCTGGGCTGATCATCTTGAAAAATATCTGAGCATGGATTTGATCTATCCTGCATGTGAAGGTCGAAGAAGTCCCCTGTAGCAAATTCCTGAGAGTTCATTTCCCAGTGTTTCTCAATCGCCTCAGCGACGTCTTGTTTGTCTTGGCCCGTTGGATGGCTAAGCAGCAAAATCAACCGGAGTTCTTATGGCAGCGGGATCCGAATAGCTAGAGGGTTTCTCCTTCAAAGTTTCTTTATGTTGCCGGTGTTCCAAGGAATGCCGCGAGTCTCGGATATCCCGTTCCCTTTGAGCAGTCAATCTCTGCAGCACCCACCCCCCACCTGGGTTTCATAGGTCCTCTCTTCAAGTATTTGTACCGGAGGTATGCAGGGGCGTTGTGTCTCCTGGTTGATGATACCCTGCTCGCGAGCCCCAAGCGTCCGTGGCGTAAAGAGAGAAAGAGTTGTCGAAATTGTTGATTTGCTTGCTAATAGCGAATGAATGGCTACACTCAAATTCGCGCAACGACAGAGCCATGGAAATGCTTCGCGACATGATGGAGATCTGAGGCGAAGAGGAATACCTATGCAGAGCTTCAGCTGATCGAAGGTTGCCACAAGGGGGTGAGCCATGGGGTCGCATCCCTCGGTAAAGAGGCTGCCAAAATACCGGGTACGATCACAGCAGGTGGAGAAGGTGAGGATATCATAGCCTTACAACGGCTTGGGCAATCGAGACAGGATGCCGTCAGTCGTTAAGGGCGCTGGGGGAAGGAATTTGCTATGCCAAATGTCTTGATTGCCGACGACAGTATTGCAGTCCGGAAGGTTGCCGAACGGTTGCTGACTGAGGCAGGATTCGGAGTCACGCTAGCAGCGAACGGCGAGGAGGCCTTGGCCTATCTGGCCAAAGAGACGCCTGATTTAGTCGTGACCGACGTGATCATGCCGGATAAAAGCGGCTATGAGGTCTGCGCGTTTGTGCGTGCACAGAGCACGCTCGCGAACACGCCGGTGCTCTTGATCTCCGGCATTGTCAATGACGAGGTGACGAAGCAGGCTGAATCCTGTCATGCGGATGGGGTTTTGAAAAAGCCGTTTCAGGGCACGGCTCTCAAGGATCGCGCGCTCGAGTTGTTGGCAAAGCGTCAAGGTACGGCTGTGCCCAAGCCGACGAACCTGGACAAAGCGGTCAAGTCCATCGAGCTCTTTCAACGGTCGCGTGTAAGCGATGAGCAGACGGACGCCTACCGACAGACAATCCCGCGGCTGAGTCCATTGGAGGGAGAACCCCGGCTTGAAAGAGATCAAGCGACAGAGGGTACTCAGCGGGTCATACCACTCGAAGGACCGGTAGCTCGTGTCAAGGAACTTGAGTCGATGGCGGCCTTGGAGCGAGAGCAGGTTGCGGAGCTCAAAAAGAAACTTGCGGAACTTGAATCCCTCATCCAGATCGAACGAGAGCGGACGATCGAGGCCAAGAATCAAGCATCCACAGCGGAAGCCCTGGGCAGGCGGGTGTGGGAACTGGAGGCAGCCCTTCAGAAAGAACGCGAAAGTGCAGTGCAACAGGCGACGCGTCTGGCCGACCTGCAGATGAATGTGAATCGTGTTCCTGAGCTGGAGGCTGCTCTGTATACCGAGCGGCAGACAGGTTTGCAATTGGCGCAGCACATGACTGAGCTGGAAGGCGAGGTTGCCAGGACTCAGGAATTGTCACAAGGTCTCGCTGCTGAACAGGAAAGAAATAAGGATCTTAACGTTCGTCTCACCGAGGCCCAGCGTGCCTCGCAGAAAGTCCAGGAAATTGAAACGCTCCTTCTCGCGGAACGGGAACGCAATAGCCTCTTGGCGAGGCGCGTATTTGAAGCTGAACAGGCGTCCGGGCTTGCCACCAAGCGATTTGAAGAGGTGGCGGCCAAGCTTGGCGAGATCGCAGGATGGGCTTCTCAGCTGGGGAGTGGAAAGAGACAACCCTTGTCATGAAGGACTGATGTCATGGCTGCCGGCACGACGGACGATTTTCAGAAAGAACTGGTCGATCTATTTGTTGAGGAAGCCCATGAATGGCTCCAGAACCTTCATGTTGCGCTTGACGAGCTCGAACAGGGGCCGGCGCCTGAGCGGTATGCAGAACTGATCGACATGATGTTGGTTGGAGTGACAAACCTCGGTGAGTCTGCCGCCACGATTAATCTGCGCGACATTATGGATGCCTGTCTTGCAGCGTTTCCTTTGATAGAAGTTCTCAAAGATCCCCTGAAGGCGTCTTCTGTTCAGGAGTTCTTTGCAGTCTGTAGGCAGCTGGGACAGATCCAGACTGCGTTAACCCGCGCAACCAGTCTTTCCTCTGAAGGGGGTAGGAGCAGTGCGGATGGAGCGGCGGGGTCCGCAGGCCTCTCACCCGAAAAGTTTGTGCTGGCGCTTCAGGAACTTCTAAGAAACCAGTCTTCCGGTATTGACTCAGGTCGTAATCATATCCGCAATCTGATTGAGGAGATGGAGAAACACGTGCAGGCCAGAGTCGAGCGTATCGATGTCGCAGTCATCCATGGATATCTTGCACGGGTGGCTGAAGCGGAAGAGTTGTTTCTGAAGACGATTGACGAGCGAGTCCCCGATATCTTCGAGAAAGTGAACGCCCTCAAGATGGAGGGGGAGGAGGCTTCCTCCCAGAAGGGAGCACTCGAAGACTCGCTTCAAGACGTCGCACGTCTTCGCGAAGAGGCGCAGCAGGTGAATGCGGCATCGGCCGTGTTGTTTTTCACAGGTTTGCAGAGTCTGCTGACTGTGGCGGCTCAACGTCGAGTGCGTGTGGCTGCCCCGCGGGTTGAATCCGTGAAGACGCGACTACATGAAATGGGTAAAGCCGTCAGACAATGGGTGGAGCATGGGCGGGCCCAGCGTGCTGCAATCGGTCAGTTGCTCCCTGTCAGCCATTCGTAATGGTCGTATTGGAATTCCGCACAGATGTTCATCCAAGCTTGTGGTGGAGTTGTCCCCTCCGACTGGTGCCGGCCCCATGAAATTTGAAGATGACTATACGAGCTACTGGGGGCTGCGGGGCCTTCCGTTCGACAATGTGCCGGACCCGCGATTTTATGTCCCCTGCGTTCAGCATGATGCGGCACACAGATGGCTGAATTACGGGATTCAGGCCCGCAAGGGGATACTCCTCCTCACAGGCGATATCGGGTGTGGGAAAACGTTGTTGAGCCGTCGACTGATCGTCGGGCTGTCGCCTGCTCAATATGATGTCGCGCTCGTCGCCAATCCCGCGTTGTCCCCCTCCGAATTGTTGGATGAAGTGTTAGCTCAGTTCGGACTCGAACTGGTGCAATCAAAGGCTGCGCGATTACAGATGCTCAATGAACGTCTGCAACTCAATGAGCAGCGAGGGGTCAGCTCTGTGCTGGTGGTGGATGAGGCGCAAGCGATTGAAAGCCTTAACGGATTTGAAGAACTCCGATTGTTGACGAATTTCCAGCTCAACGATCGATATCTCTTGACTGTTGTGCTGATCGGCCAGCCGGAATTGCGTGGCCTTGTTGCGGATATCCCGCAATTGAACCAGCGGATTGCGGTCCGAGCCCATCTGGGCCCGTTCACGGCAGAGGAGACGACGGCGTATATCGGGGCACGCATGGAGGCGGTGACCGATCGGACGGACGTATTTACGAAAGAGGCGATCGCAAGCATTTTTGAGCAGAGCCAGGGGATCGGAAGGGTCATTAATACGCTCTGTGATCAATGTCTCTTTGCCGGAGCTATCGAACAGGTCACACAGATCGATGACCGGCTCGTTCAGCGGGTCGGGCCGGTCACGAATACGCCCATGGCCGTGGAGAAGAGTGCCGCGAAGGACCTCAACGGGATCGGATCATATCGTGAAGTTATATCAAAGTACGCGAGTGGGCGACAATAAAGTAGATGCCTATCGGTGGGTCGTCGCACGAGAGACAATATTAATCTCTCCCCTGCAGAGCGAAACGGGAATGCCGTAACCCTGGTATAGTGCGAAACGGGTAAGAATCGCCAAGCGGTAGGCCAATGTGGTTACAAGAGAGACGTTACCAGGTCTCTACGAACAGAGTCAGATGGCCGAGCTGCTTGTTCAGTTGGCTTGGTAGGTCATCGGTGGACGGACGAATATTTCGCGGGGGCAACAGTTTGTGGTGAGCGAGCCCAGTATGACGGATTGGTATCGCCTTGCGCAGGAACAGCTGACGGGGGTGGCTCTTGCGGTCCAGCAGCAAGAGCCACTCAACATGGAGGCCTTGTCTGCCCTAGCCACAGGGATTGCAGAGGCGGTCAAAAAAAATGACCAATTGCTCGTTCAGGCGATGAGTGGGCTGGTAGGTCCTCCTCTGATTACGAACCTCGTGAATGTCGGGATTCTGGCGACCAAGGTCGGTGCGGGGTTGGGCTATCATGGGAAAGAGCTGGAACGACTGACCTTCGCAGGGCTCCTGCATGACATTGGGCTCTTTGCCGTCCCGCAATCGTTGATCACAAAGTCTGGTCGGTTGACCATGGAGGAGCGGGCGCTCATTGAACGACATCCTGAACTCGGCTATCAAACGATTCAGAAGGCCGGTGAGAAATATGACTGGTTGGCTCAGGTGGTGAGCCAGGCGCATGAACGGTGGAATGGACAGGGCTATCCAAAAAAACTGAAGGGGCGGCAAGTCAGCGAGTTTGCCCAGATCATCGGCGTGGTGGATATTTTCGATGCCCTCGTGAGCCCGCGCGGGTACCGCCGCCGATTCTTTCCGCATGAAGCGGTGCGTGAATTGTTGGCTGTGGAACGGACAGCGTTTCCTCGTGAAATCGTCAAAGCGCTGGTCCAACAGCTATCGGCATATCCGCTTGGTACCTTGGTGCGGTTGAGCACCGGAGAAGTCGGGTCGGTCATGCGCATCAATATGCGCTATCCGCTCCGCCCCGTGGTATTAGTCGAAGGCGATGCGGTCTCCGGCCAGGAGGAACGGCAGATCGATCTGCGTCTTGCCCCGCTGGTGTCCATCATCGAAACACTTAAGCCTCCTGACGTTGCGCGTGTCACGTTTCCCTCACAGGAGGTGCGCGCGAAGGCAGCTGATGTTGTGCCCACGGCATCCGATCGGTTTACGCTGCTTTTGGAAGGCTTGGACGCTCTTGCAAGCTCAATACAAGGCGCCGTCGAGTCCAGGACTCCTCTACCTGAAGAGAGGAGTGCGCAAGATCTCTCGGATGCCAGTTTTGAAAAGGAGGTCATCGGTCTATTCGCTCTTGAAGCCCATCAATGGCTGGCTCAAATTCAGATGGCGGTGAAACAGATCGCTGGGGGGGCCAATGGGACGGTGCGACCGAAGCTCTACGGCATTCTCTTACACGGCATTACGAATCTTGCAAAATCTGCGTCGACGGCGCAGCTCAAGACGATAGAACAGATGGCCTCGAATCTGCTGTCGATTCTCCACGATGTGGAGCAACAAGAACCGCGTAAGGTAACGGCAGCCCTTCAGTCGCTTCAGGAGGGGTTGGATCGGATCAGTCTGGCTGTGCATCGTTTAGCAGGAGAGCAAGAGGGTCGACGAATTAGAACCGATGATGTCCTAGTAAAAACGGTCAGCGAGCCTCAGGAGGTTCTTCCTACCGTCATCGCGGAACCCCCTAAATCTATTGATGCGCAGCCTCCCATCGCCGTGAGTTCCAATGTGCCGCTCATACAGGCCCTTCGGGCTCTCCAGCAGGCTCGCGCCAGGTCGATGCAGCCTGCCCGTGATGTGCTGGAGGCGGTGATCCAGCGAGCTGAGCGGGAAGGCGATCGTCTTGACGTTGCCGGTGTCGAGCGTATTTTGACTCAACTTGACAAACTCGACGAAGAATTTCTTCAAGAGGTCCGTCGGCGGGTTCCGATCATCAGTTCGACTCTTGCAAGTTTGCGAGCGAGCGGGGCAACGGATTTCGTGACGGCCGCGCAACTCGATCCTGTTCTTGAACAGGTCGAGGCCCTCTACGATCTGGCCAGTCGTGTGCAGGCGACGATGATCACGATGTTTTTGCAAGGGCTGCGATCTTTCCTCATGGTCTCGGCCTACAGAAAAACCTCGTCGTTGGCGCAGCGACTGGGAACGGTCGAGACCAGGGTTCACGCATTGATCCCGATGGCAGAGCAATGGAGCAACATAGGGCGTGTTGAACGATCAGCCATTAGTGACATCCTGCCGGTCTAAAGAAGGTTTGCCCTGCTGGTCACGCGAGTCTCGCATCTCCTGTCGCTCTGCGCTCCCATCCCCTAAGTCCCACCGCTGACAAAACACATCTCGGTGAAATTGCACGGATTGTTCTGCCTATCAATTGGGCAATGTGCAAGATGCTTTGGTACTGCCTGGTATTGCCCGCTCGTCCACATGGTTGTCCACAATCCATCCACATCTTTTGTGGACACCGTGAGTCGGGCTGTCCTTGCCGTACCGAACTGCCGCCGTTTCCTTTGCGGGGCAGCGAGTGGATTACGGTGAAAAGTCTTTCTGCAAGAGGAGTTCAGGTGTCGAGGCCTGCCTGAGTCCTATGGATTGAGGAGATAGGTGTTCAGCGCGTAAAAACTGGGCCTGTCGCGTGCTGTTGGCGGTGGGTCATCCACAATTGCTCATCCAGTCTTGGGGATTACGCGTATTGTTCAGGCCGCTCAGGCACAGATGCTCAATCCCCTGTTTCTCGTCTATGCAACAAGTGGTGGAAGGGTGGTATGATCCCGCCGCCAACTCGGAGAAGGTTAAGGTTAAGGTTGAGGCTAAGATGAGCGTGTCAGATCTTCGCTCAACCTTGACCTCGACCTCAGCCTGCTGGATAGGAGAATGTATCGATGCCGAAACTTGTGACGGTGTTGCGACCAGAGAAAATTGACGAGCAAGCACGCATGTATGTCCGGTCCTATGTCCTCTTCCCTGCAGGAACGATAGGATTGATCTGTCTGATCGGTGGGGTGGGCTCGCTCGCGTATCAACTCATATTCAGCCATACGTACAGTTGGCTGACGCTTCTCACCAGCACAGTTTTGTTCGTGGTCGGAGGGTTATACGGGTGGGGAAAAGCACGCTATCATTGCTATCTCTTCGCCAATTTTCCAGAGGTGTATGCGGCAAAGATGCGCAGCGCTGTGGCTCAACGCAGCAGGAAGGCCAAGGCTGAGCCGGATGCGCCCTCGATCGAACACCCCGGGCGAGGCTTCGTCACGGCGATTTCTGTTGCCGGGGCGCTACTGATCTTTGGCGCTTCGGCTGCGGCCATACTACGAGGCGATCTCGATCCGTTACCGGCTTTTCTGATGCCATGGGCAGGATTCTACTGGGCGAAGTTATTTATTTGGCGCGGAGTCATAGAATAGCGGAATTCATGGGCCTAAGGAATGGTCAATGGTGAATGGGCAATGTTCGGAGCAGGATTTGATTTGGTCATTTCCGAACGTCAACCATCTACCATTGACCATCCCTCTTACCCCTTACGTTTTCTCGTCGTGGCTTTGGCCTTGGAGGCTTGAGAAGCCGAGTGCGATGCTTCGAGTTGTTTCACCCGGTCCTCCAAGGTACGCACGACCTGTCGGAGTTCAGGGAGCCGTGGAATCACGGCTTGCGCTTTCACCCACACCTCATGCGGCATCGCGGGAGCCCCTGACACGATCTGGTTGGGCTCGATGCTGCGGTTCACTCCTGCGCGAGCGGCGATCATGACCTGATCTCCGATCGCGATATGGTCTGCCAGCCCTGCCTGTCCGCCGATCATGACGTGATGCCCTACGCGAGTGCTTCCGGCGATCCCCACCTGAGCCACCAGGATAGAGTGGGCGCCGATCGTGACGTTGTGAGCAATCTGAACCAGGTTATCGACCTTGGTGCCTTGCTTGATGATCGTTTGACCGAGTGTGGCGCGATCGACTGTCACATTGGCCCCCAGCTCTACGTCATCCTCGATGGTAACCCCCCCGAGCTGAGGAATTTTGTAATGCCGCCCCTGGTCCTGCACATAGCCGAATCCGTCGCTTCCGATCACCGTGCCGCTATGAATGATGACGCGGGCTCCAATTGTGCAGCCCTCCCTGACCACGACGTTGGGATAGAGCAGCGTATCGTCTCCAATCGTGGTATCGTTACCTACAAAGACACCTGGATAGAGTGTGACTCGCGCGCCAATCGTCACCCGGTCTCCCAGGGTGACTCCCGGCCAAATCGAGGGATCGGAACCGATTTGAGTATCAAGGCCTCGGACGACAGTCTTGTCAATACCGCGGGGAGGTGAGATGGGACAGAAGAACGTCCGAGCCACCTTCGCAAAAGCCAATGTCGGATTGGCGATGATGATGTGAGGCGTGACGAACTCATCAAGCCGCCGGTGGGCAAGGAGTGCCCCAGCAGCGGTGGATCCATGTGTCTTGAGCACCCGATCCCCTGTGACAAAGGTCAAATCGTTTGGGCCTGCTTCCTCTAGGCTTGATAGGCCTGTCACGGTAGCCAGCGGGGAGCCCACAATCTCTCCCCCGACAAGGTCATGGATCTGCGCTAGAGAAATAGGAGTACGCGTGCTCGTCGCCATAGAGGTCAGGACTTCTTTTTTCTCTTTAAGTTGGGAGGCTTCACTCGCTTCTCGATCGGGGCCGCTGAACCGTTTTTTCCCAGCCGCTTCTCAACATACGTGACGACGTGGCCGACATTCGTCAGCCCCGCCAGGTCCTGGTCGGGAATCTGGAGATCGAAGGCCTCCTCGATGCGGTACAGCAGTTCGATCACTGCCATAGAGTCAAGGCCTAAATCGTCGCGTAGATGCTGTGTCGGGAGTATCGTGGCCGGATCGCGTTTCAGGTACTCACCCAAGGCGGTGCGGATTTTCAGTGATATGGTAGTGTCTGCCGTCATCTCTCCATCTCTAACCTTCAGGCTTTCAACCTTCGGCCTTCAGTCGTTGCCTGTTTGAATACCACAGCGGCGTTGTTGCTGCCAAATCCAAAGGCATTCAGCAATGCCACTTTCACACGACGCTCCTGCGCCGATCGGGATAGCCCTGCCAGCGCGCAAGCAGGATCTGGGTCATCGTAGTTAGCGGTTGGATGGATCTTGCCGGTATGGAGGGCCAGCACCGAAGCGATCCCTCCGATGGCGCCGGCGGCCCCCAGTGTGTGGCCGATCAGCGATTTCGTGGCGTTGACGGCAATGGCGTCAGCCCGTCTCTTGAACAGAAGCCTGATGGCTTTGGACTCCACGGCGTCGCCGATGGTCGTCGACGTTGCGTGGGCATTGATGTAATCCACCTGGGTTGGGGTCATGCCGGCATCTGCGATAGCCAGCCGCATGGTGTGGGCCACTTCGATGCCATCTTCACGGGGGATAACCATATGGTAAGCCTCGCTGGTGGCTGCATAACCTGCGACTTCAGCATAGACTCTCGCCTTGCGCTTCTTGGCATGCGTGGCCGATTCCAAGATGAGTGTGCCGGCGCCTTCTCCCATGATGAAGCCATCGCGCATCAGATCGAAGGGTCGAGAGGCCTTCTCCGGGTGGTCGTTGAATTTCGAGGAAAGTGCGCGCAGGGAGCAAAATCCTGCAAAGACGAGCGGGGTAATGCTGGCATCGGCTCCCACGGTGATCACGACATCGGCACGGCCTTCACGGATACAGTGGAGCGCTTGCCCGAGCGCATGGGCGCTGGAGGAGCAGGCGGTTGAGATGGTGAGATTGGGGCCTTTGGCGCCATGGGCCATGGCAAGGATACCCGAAGCTGAATTGAGGGTGATGGCTGGAATAAAATTCGGATGGACGCGATGAGGCTTCTGCTGCTGGTGGAGCTGCGTGATTTCACGCTCGCCCATCACCATTCCACCCATGCCGGCACCCACAATCACCCCGACACGGTGAGGATTTTCCTTCGCCATCTGAAGGCCGGAGTCGGCCAACGCTTCTTTTGCCGACACGAGTGCAAACTGGGCATAACGGTCCACACGTTCGCCATGGGCTGAGTCGAGGAACCGTTCGACCGCGAAGCCGCGCACTTGGCCAGCGACCTTGGAGCGGTAGCCCTCCACAGGAAACGGATCGAAAGAGGTGATGGCTGAGATGCCGGATTGGCCGGCTAGGGCGGCTTTCCAGAAGTCACTGACCCCGATACCGATAGGGGAAACAATACCCAGTCCAGTCACGACCACACGCGAGCGCATCGTTTCGATAATCTCCTTAACGGGCTTGCTTCTACTTACCGGATGCGCCGATGGCAGTCAACAAGGCGGGAGGCTGGTTGGTTTGGTTTGTTTTGTTTATTTGGTTCATTTGGTTAGTTTCCTTCAACCAAAAAAACCAAACGAATTAAATGAACCAAATAACGTTTTTCGCATCTTGTTAGTACCGCACCTTGAGGATCAGATAGAGGCCAAAACTGAAGAAAAGAACGTTCGCCATCCAGCCGGCGATCAGAGGTGTCAAAGCTCCGCCACGGCCGAGTGCAATCGCGATGGAATGTGCCGTCCAATAGCAGAAGCCGACGGCAAGTGCCTGCCCGATTCCTATCGCCATGCCCCCACCTCTTGCGCCACTCCGGCGGAGACTCAGCGCAATACCGATTAGGACCATGATCACGGTGACGAACGGGAACGCGATCCGGCTGTAATAGTCTGTTTGCAGCCTCGCGACCTGAGAGCCTTGTTGCGGCCGACGTCTGGAATAGGCCCGGATATCGTGGAATGTCATCAACTCGGAGTCGCCAGCGAGCCACGTGGTGAAGTCATCGGGGATGAGAGTCATCGCGATGGCTTGGTGGTCGAATACGGTAGTCGCGACGGTTCCGTCGGAAGAAAATTGTCGGCGCCGTCCTTGATACAGCGTCCATGTCGAGTCAGCGTAGCGGGCTTCGTCGGCTTCGGTCATGTCAGCCAATTGGAAGTTGTGGTCGAACTGAAAGAGCCGCACCCCGCCCAAGAGTTCCCCGCCGACGGAGACGCTCGTGACCTGCATGAGGCTGTCGGTCCCTACTCTTGTCCAGGGCTGCTTGAGCAGCACGGTTGAGGCGGGAGATTTTTTTTCGATGCGTGTGGCCCGAATCTCTTCGGACTTGCCGGCAGCCAGCGGGATGACAGCAGAACTGAAGAGTAAGAGGACAAGGGTGACTCCTGCGGCAAAGACGATAAAGGGGGTGATGATCCATCGTAAACTGATACCGCAACTGCGCATGGCGGTAATTTCGTGGCTGCGGGAGAGCAATCCAAAAGTGAGCAATGTCGCCATCAGAATGGCCAGTGGCGCGATCTGGTATGAAATCGCGGGAGCTTTGAGAAGAAAATACGCCAGGATGTCGAGCCAGTCGGCGTCATAGCGCAGAAAACGGCGTACTTTCTCGAAGAAGTCGATGACGAGGTAGATCGTCATCAACCCGCTAAAACACATCGTGAAGATTTTTCCGTATTCGCGAAGGAGATAGCGGAAGAGAATGGTCATGGGGTTAGCGGCGACTCATATTGTAAAACCACCCAATGGTGATGAAAAGAAAAATGCCGTTCGGTAGCCAGGCTCCGGCAAAAGGCGGCAGATGCGCTGTCGTGACCAGGAATTCGCACGCGACGTTCAGCACGTAGTAGATGATGATGACTAACACACCGACCGCAAATCCGCCTATTCGGCCGGATCTTCTGGACGCGATACCGACCGGGACGCCCAGCAGGCAAAATACCAGCGATGCGGTCGGGAAGGCCAGATCTTTATAATACTCCATTAATCGCCGGAGTGCGCCAGGATCGCGCCATTGGGATTGTGTGAGCTGGCCGATAATGGCGTCATACGACGGACGCTCTTCCGTGGCTGAATAGCCGCTCTGATTGAGCGAAAGTTTCAAATCATAATTGGCGAAGGACGCTTGTTCATACTGATCTGCCTGGTTCGGTCGGCTATGAATGACTCCATGGTGTAAACGTAGGGCCACCTGATTGGTGGAGGCATCCATAAAGACCTCGAACTGCTGGGCGACGATGATGCGGGGATCATCTGGATTTCGCTCATCGGAGACGAAGATACCGGTTGTGGCTTGAGTCGGATCCCCGTCCGGAACATAGATCATCATCTTGGGGATGGGCTCGTTAAATGTTCCCCGCTCCAATGCCAGGACTAGCTGATCTCGCAGGAGATTCAGCGCGACTTTCTTGAGATTCAGTGAGCTCCAGGGTTGCCCCCACTGTGCCAGCCACAGGGTCAACCCGAACACGAGCAGGGCAAAGAGCAGCACGGGCCGAGCCAAACGCATGAGGCTCAGGCCCGCAGTCTGCATTGCCACCAGTTCCTTGTCGAAGGACAATCGCCCGAACGCAGTGATCGAGGCAATGATCCCGGCGATCGGGAGGGTTAACACGAGGAACGAAGGCATCAGATGGACAAACACTTGCAAAATCGCCAGGATTCCGACGCCTTTGGAGACCAACAGTTCTACCAAACGCAAGAGTTCCCGCGTCAGCATCACAAAACACAGTGCGCCGAGGCTGACACTGAAGGGGGAAAGAAGTTCGGTGAAGATGTAGCGATCCAGCAGCGTTCGTAGAAACATTCGAAGAATCCGCCCCTCGCAGAATTTAACACTATAAGTGAGCAGGCAGGGCTTGTCTACCATACTGTCAACTGTCTGGCCGGAAGCCATGAGGCCAAAGAATGGCTTGACAAGATTTGAAACCTCATGATACATGCTCCGAAGCTTGAACCGAGATGGGTCTCACGAATAATATTTTGTCGCTCCACATGAACCCATCATTCCAACCTATGTCTCTTCTTTCTTTTTCTCTTCATCATCATGGGTATCGCCAGCAGAGTTTCGGGACCGGCCACGTCATGAGTCGTGGTCGTTGAGGAAAGGAGTATTTCCGTGAAGACAAAAGGTACCGTCAAATGGTTCAACGATCGCAAGGGATTTGGGTTCATTCGTCTTGAGGGCGGGGATGATGTTTTCGTCCATTATTCGGCGTTGCAGGGAGAAGGATTCAAAACCTTGAAAGAGGGGGAGAGTGTCGAGTTCGAAGTCGTGCAAGGCGCAAAGGGGCCGCAGGCTTCGAACGTCTTGAAGATGGCCATTACCGAGTCTTGACCGTTAGATTTTACTAGATTTGCGCGTGAAGGCCTGCCTTTCAAGGCAGGCCTTCGTAGTAATGCTGAGACATTCCCATCCAAACCCTCCAATTCGTTGACAATACCCAAAGACACTGTTAGCGTTTGATCGTTAGCCCGCATGATTCATGAAGGTTCGTCGCGAAAGCGTGCAGACGCGAAGCGAGACGGGCACTCGGAGATGTGAAGCCCTGAGGCATACTCGCGCAGTATGTCGAAGGGCTGAACGGCGAGACTGCCCGTCGCAGCCGCGTATCCGCGCTTGCAGCAGAAGTTTCATGAATCATGCGGGTGAGGGAGGTCTGACTTGGCGATCGACCGCAGTACGGTATTGCATAGTGCGCAACTCTTTGCCTCGCGGGGTCAATTCGACGCCGCTATCAGTGAATGGAAGAAACTTTCCATCGAGGCGCCGGGCGATGGGAGTATCTTCAATTCAATCGGGGAGTTGCACCTCAAACGTCAAGCCACCGCCGATGCCGTCGCAGCTTTTGCGCAGGCGGCCGCCGCCTTCCGCGCCGAAGGGGCCACCCTCAAGGCGATCGCAACATACAAGAAGATACTGAAGCTTGATCCTTCCCGATACGATGTATTCAGGCATCTCGGGGATCTCAACGCTGAACGTGGTTTGCTCAGTAGCGCGGTTCAAGATTATCTCACGCTCGGGAAACACTATCTCAAATCGGGAAAAACCAAAGACGCGCTGGATATCTATAAGAAGATCGTCAGCCAGGATCCCTCGAACTTGGATGCTCAGCAGCGTGTGGCGGAATTATGCCTGCAAGAAAATATGCAGGAGGAGGCTACGAAGGTTTATTTGCAGTTGGGGCGTGAGCGGTCAGCCCAACAGCGTTATGCTGAGGCAAAGGATGCCTATCAAGCCGTCTTGCGGATCGCTCCTGCCAATAGTGAGGCGGCTCAGTTCATCGAACATTTCACCAAAGTCGGCGGGGGCTCTAGCCCCGCAACCAAGAAAGCAGCCGGCTCTAAAGCTGAATCACCCAAGAGTGCCGAGCCGCTCGATCTCCTGTCTGAAGCGACACGCCGGATTGACGCAAAACAATTTGCCGGGGCCGAGGCCATTCTCAACCAAATGTTGACGAAAGAGCCTGGAAATCCTGACGTCTGCCAGTTGCTCGCAAAGCTGCATCTGCAACGTGGTGATCTTCAGATCGCCCTCGGCGAATATCGCTATCTTGCCGGGGCGGCATTGCGGGTGCAGGACTATCCGAAGGCTGAAAAGCTGATTACAGATTTTCTTGAGGTCGAACCGCAGTCGGTTGCGATGCTGGAACTCTACGGAGAGCTCTATGGAGAAAAAGGTGACCCCGCCAACGCGGTGATCCAGTATGGAAAGGCCATTGAGCTGTTGCTGGAACATCCCGAACCAGGGATGCCGACGTTGCATGAGGAACTGTTTGAGAAGGTCACTGCGATGGCGCCGGATAGCCCAACGGTGAAGAGGTTGACTGCGCTCATGCACGGCACTGCAGTGAACGAACCGCTTGGTTCGCCTCGATCAGAGACCCCTGCGCCTTCGATAGCTGCAATCCCAGCCGACTCTGTGCAGGCAGACACATTTTCGATAGCCAATGCTGCACCAGACGACCCTCCCTGGAGTCTGCCCTCCAAGCTTGCCCCATTACAAGATAGGCAGTCTTCAGTGGTTGTGCCGGAACCAGCAGCAAACCCGTGGGAGCTAGCACGGTCAAGGGAGTCGGAACCGGCTACGCCTGGTAGTGGATCATTGTGGGAGAATGTTGCGCCGGATCAGCTATGGGGGGCGTTGCCGGAAGAGGCAGGTGCAGACGATCCTCCTCCGCCTGTCCTTTCGACCAGCGAGCAGTTCCAGACCTATGTGAAGGCTGGCCAGCAGGCTGAGGCTGAGGATTGGCTTAGCCGATTGGTCACAGAGCAGCCGGATCATGCAGAGGCGCGGGAACTGTTCGGCTCCCTGCTCGAAGCCAAGGGCGATACAGCCGGCGCAGCTTTGCAATACTCCCGTGCCCTCGAATTGATCCTGGCGGGCCAGAATAATGAGAGTCCGACTCGACAGGCGAGCCTCTATGCAAAAGTCAAAGAATTAGCTCCGGCCAGCCCCTTGCTGGCCAAATGGGCTGCGACATTTGCGCTGAACCAGCAAGCATCGGTGGCTGCTGCAGAGCCGGTGCTATCGGCTCCACCTGGGATAGAGATTGATCCAGAAACTCACTACATGCTGGGAGTGGCTTACAAGAATATGGGGCTGCTGAACGAAGCGAAAGAAGAATTTTCCCTCTCGATGAAGAGCCACGACTTTTTCTTGGACTCCTGTCTCATGGTCGCAGTCTGTTCGAAAGAGCAGGGCGAATGGCAGTCGGCGATCGCCCAGCTCGAGGCGCTGCTGAAGGACCCTCAGTGCCAGGGGGCCAAGGGGCAAGCCATTCGCTATGAACTGGGATTACTCTACGAAACTCAAGAGCAGTGGGACCAGGCTGCCGCAATTTACGAATTGATTCCGACCTTCCACGACGTCTCCCAACGGCTTGAATTGGCCCGCGCGCACAGGCGAGCCACAACTGAGCCCATAGCCTTTCGCTACAGAAACTAGCAGCAGGATGCTGAAAAAGCCCGCCAGCGGCGTTCTCACCTTGAAAGCATCCTCAACGTAGCCCAGAGGCTACGCCTCCGGTGCTTTCATCGGCTGCGGCCTTGCTGGGCGAACTTTTTGAGCATCCTGCAGGATTTTCTCCCATTGTGATAGGCGTGCTGACCATCCCTTTTCTATTGGACCTGGTTTGGGGCGGGGCGGCCGTCTAACACTGATTGAATATTCTTCAGACAGACCAGTCCCATTTGAGTCCTTGCCTGCATCGTGGCTGAGCCTAGATGGGGGAGCAGCACCACCTGCCTCAACTGAGCTAGGTCTGGATGGAGAGTTGGTTCCTCTTCATAGACGTCGAGTCCTGCGCCGGCGATGGTTCCTCTCTTGAGGGCTTCGACCAACGCTGCTTCATCGACAATCGGACCACGAGCCGTATTGATGAGAAAAGCAGTGGGGCGCATCCAGCCCAATTCGCACGTTCCGATCAGATGGTGAGTGGCTGGAGTCAGGGGCACATGGATTGTCACAAGGTCGGCTTCCTCAAGGAGCTCTCTCAATGACCGATATTCCCACTCACGGGGGAGCGATGAGATGGCCATGGCTTGTCGGGTGTGATAGAGCACCGACATGCGAAACCCTATAGCGCGTCTGGCTACCGCCTGCCCGATGCGCCCCATTCCGATAATCCCCAGTGTCTTGCCGGAAATCTCCGCTCCCAAAAGTTGTGTGGGACTCCATCCGGTCCAGTGTCCGGATCGAACGAGGCCGTCGCCTTCAACGATGCGACGTGCCGTCGCCAGGAGCAAGGCCCAGGTCAGATCAGCGGTCGCATCGGTCAAGACGTCCGGCGTATTGGTGACGATCAGGCCACACTGTTTCGCGGCGGCAAGATCGATGTTGTTGTATCCGACGGCATAGTTCGCCAGAATTTTGAGCCTGGTGGCGGCATGAATGGTTTCGGCGTCGATGCGATCTCCCAGAGTCACGATCCCGGCATCGGCCCGGCAGAGTCCCTCACGAAGGACAGGTGCGGTCGGCAATGTATTATGAGGATCCTGCACCAGCTGGAAGCGATTCCGTATGATGGCCATCACAGGATCTGGGAGGAGTCGAGAAAGATAGAGGGTGGGGCGTGAGTCGGTCACAGGGCTACTCCGTTCAGCGCGCCATCTTAGCAGGATGTTAGGGTGAGAAGATGGTTTATTTGGTTTGTTTGGTTTTTTTGGTTGAGCGAAACTGATCCAGAGGAACGAATAAACAAAACAAACTAAATAAACCGGATCAACCAAACAAACCTGATGAACCAGACTTGTGCTGGTCTCAGGGGTCCGTCTAGAATGGTCGAGATCTTAAACTATGACCTCACCAACGCTCATTTTGCCTGAACGTTCCCACGCCATTGCCTCTGACCTTCGTGCCACGCTCGGCGGTGACAAGGTAAGGGACGACTACTCGACCCTCATTGCCTATGCGGTGGATGCGAGTATGTATCGGATGACGCCAAAAGCCGTCGTGCTTGTCGAGTCTGAGGAAGACATTGCCGCTACGGTACGCTACGCCGTACAACGAGGGATTCCCCTGACGCCGCGGGCTGCTGGGACGAACCTGACGGGCTCAGCGATCGGCTCCGGCATCATTCTCGACGTCTCACGCTTGAACCGGATTCTCGAAGTGAATCGGGATGAGCAATGGGCCAGAGTGCAGCCGGGGATCGTGCTCGCCGAATTGAACAAGCAACTGAGCCGCCAGGGTCTGTTGTTCGGACCAGACCCTTCCAGCGGGGACATGTGCAAACTCGGAGGGATGTTGGCGAACAACTCATCCGGTCCCCACACGCTGCGGTACGGCGCGGTCAAGGATAACGTGGGGGCACTTCGTGTATGCCTACAGACCGGTGAGTGGCTGGATGCTAGGGCCTATTGGCTCGACGATCCGGCCTGTGCCGATCTGTTGAAGGCACAAGGCCCCCTTCGAGACCTGCGATCGTTGGTCCAGGACAATGCCGAACTGATTGCGCGGAAACGCCCGATCGTCAGCAAGAATAGTTGTGGCTACAACCTTTTTGGCATCGCCGATGGACTTGCGCGAGGCTGCTTCGATCTTCCCAAGCTCTTTATCGGCAGTGAGGGCACGCTCGGTCTCTTCAGTGAAGCGACGATTCGGCTGGTTGAGGTGCCCCGCGCAACCCTCACGGCCCTCGTCCATTTCTATCGCCTGGAGGATGTGGGTGAGGCTGTGCCGAAGCTACTGGAGTTATATCCGAGCGCGTTAGAAGTGATGGATGCAAATACGCTCAACTTGATCGGGCGGGCGAAGCACGGCATTCCTGCCGATGCGGCGGCCACTCTGTTGGTTGAGCTGGATGACGATGCAAGGGGTATCGATCTCTGGGCACAGGCCAATCGCATGCTGGAGATCTGTCGACGTTTTCGCCTCACGTCCGATCCCCTGCTCGCCCTTGAGCCTGAGCAACGGGAGCAACTGTGGAAGGCCCGCAAAGCACTCTATCCCACGCTCTACCGATTCGACCCCCGGAAGAAGCCCATCAATTTCGTCGACGACGTTGTGGTGCCGGCTGAGCGGATCAGTGAACTCATCCGATATTTGGAAGAGTTCTTCGAAGAACAGCGCGTTCCAGTAGCGATCTTTGGGCATATCGGGAATGGGAATGCCCATATCATTCCCCTGCTCGATGTGAACAACCAAGACGATTTCCAGAAGATGGTGCGGGGGTATTCCGAGATTCACCAAACAGTGTTGGATCGATTCGGTGGTTCGATCTGTGGGGAGCACGGAGATGGTCGGGTGCGCGCCGAATATGTGAAGACGATGTTCGGTCCGGAGCTGTACGATCTGTTTGTGCGGGTAAAGCAGAGTTTTGACCCAACTGGGGTCTTTAATCCCGGTATCAAGATCAGCGACCGGCCATTCACGGACCATATCGACTATGAGCGACTGTCAAAGTCCTGTGCGACCTGCGCCAAGTGCAACGCTGTCTGCCCGGTCTACGATGTATTTCGGTCGGAAGACATGAGTTCGCGGGGCTGGTTCGAAATCGTCACGGATAAGAATTATAGCTATCTCAATTCCAAGCGCGTGGTGGAGGCCTGTCTGAACTGTAAGTCTTGCCGCACAGCCTGTCCGGCAGGTGTCGATGTATCTCAGCTCATCCTGGACCGGCGCGCCGAGAATCCAAACGAAATGGCTGGATCCATCTTTCGTTTCCATGCGCAGACCGCACGATTTGAACGATTGTTAAAGTTTCTCGCGAGGTATCAGCCGATATGGGATCGGCCCTTGATTCGACGGTTACTCGATCGTCTGACCAAGCCGTTCCTGCATCGTCTTGCCGAGACCGCACGATTGTCGCCACGCTTGGTGCTGCCGCGACTCGCCCGACAACATCTTCGTGACCGTTACCCGGAACTGATTCCTGACACAGGGCAGGCGACTCGTTCCCCAGTAGCGTACTTCCATGGCTGCGCAGCCAACTATTTCGACGATGGGGTAGGGGATGCCGTCATCGCCGTGTTGCGAAAACATGGAGTCGAGCCGGATCTACCACCACAACGCTGTTCCGGGACGCCGATCGAAACCTATGGGCATCGCACATTGGCCAAAGAAGGGGCACGGGTCAATCTGGCCTCCATGGCTGGCTATGAGAAAGTGGTGACCGGTTGTGCCTCCTGTACCCTCATGCTGAAGGACTATCCCACCTTATTTGCCGGCGAGCCTGAGCAAGGGTCAGCCGAGGCCTTGGCCAAGCGGGTCACGCACATTTCAGAGTTTGTCTCACAATCGTCGGTGAAGCCGGCCATGGCGAGTCCGCAGCCTAGAACATGCAAGGTAGCCTATCATTCTTCCTGTCACCTGCGAGCAGCGGGAGTGACGAAGGAGCCTCGGGCGATTCTGGGAGGCATGCCCGGCTTTGATTATGTCGAGATGCCGGATGCTGATCGCTGTGCGGGAGGAGCCGGGACGTATCTCGTAAAGGATTTTGAGACATCGCAGCGGATTGTCCTGCGCAAACGGCAGGCTGTCGAGCAGAGTGGTGCCGAGGTGGTGGCGACCAGTTGCCCGGCCTGCATGATTCAATTGCGAACTGGATTGCAGGGCACAGCAGAAGTGAAGCACGTGGCCCAACTGATTCAGGAAGCCTACGAGGCAGCAGACCGACCGTAGGTTTGTTTCGTTTATTTGGTTTGTTTGGTTTTTGGTTGGGCAACACTAACCGGATGAACTAAAGCAACCAAATAGACTAAACAAACCAAAAGAACCAACCAACGAGGTTTCAATGGTCACAGTGCTGATCTTTGGATTGACGCTTCGCGATGCGGTCGGAGAAACGGAATTCGATCTCGTGATTTCCGGACCCACCACTGTGAGAAAGCTTCTTGAATCGAACCAGGATCGTATGGGGTCTCTGTTGCAGTTCCTGGCGAATCGAGAAGTGATGATTGCGGTAAACAAGAAAGTGAGCGCCGAAGATACTGTCGTGAAGGACGGGGACATCGTCAAGTTATCCCACCAGTCTGGAGCGTCGTATGACGGGACGCGACATATCCCCGTTTAGGCTGCGTGACGCGCGAGAATTGCCTTGTTTCTCTTGTTTATTTGGTCTGTTTGGTTGAACCAGATTAAGCGGTTGAACCGGGGAAACCAAATAAACAAAACAAACCAGATGAACCATACAGACCATTAGTGTAGCCTGCATCTGCTTGTCGGCCCATGATTGAGGTCTATCGATGCCGCGCAACGACCAAGTCACGCGCCAGTGGCACCTCTTGCGCCTATTGGAATCGTCACATGGCATGACGCTCGATGAACTGAACGAACGGCTCCCGACCGACTATCTCAGACATCCCCGAACCGTGCGGCGAGATTTGGAAGCCCTCGAGGCGGCGGGATTCCCCATCCTGAACGAACGAAGAGACGGGCGCATCCACTGGCGGTTGATGGACGGGTTTCGCCACGTCCCCGCCCTCTCGTTTTCTCCCACCGAGCTCATGGCGTTGGTCATGAGCCGGGCTCTCCTCAAGCCATTGGCCGGGACACAGATCCAGGCGGCAATAGAGTCGGCCATGACGAAAGCATCGGGACTCCTGCCCCCGGCATCGCTCGACTATGTCCAGCGCATTCAAAGCGTGTTTGCGGTCGGGCTGGGCCCGCACAAGACATACCGGACACATCGAGAGTCGATTGACCGGCTCACTCAGGCCATCGATAAGCAGCGCACCGTTCAAGTGCGGTACTTCTCCGCCTCCCGCACGCGGATGACCAGGCGCGAGATCAATCCCTACCGACTCTGGTACGCATCGGGCGGCCTCTATCTTGTCGGCTACTGCCACCTGCGCAAGGAGCCGAGAATGTTCGCCGTCGAGCGGATCAAGTCTGTCACGCAGACCGACCATCCGTATCAGATCCCGTTGCACTTCGATTTCGACGCATTTGTGGAGGACTCGCTCACCGTCATGCGCGGACGGCGCATCGATGTCGAGTTGGCGTTCGATAAGCCGACAGCGGCCTGGGTTAAAGACCGCGTATGGCATCCCAGCCAACGGCTGACACGCCTGAGGCGAGGGCGATTGCGGATGACATTGTCCATTGCGGACACGCGCGAACTTGTCGGGTGGATTCTCAGTTTCGGCAGCGGGGTAAAGGTGGTGCAGCCGGACTCGTTACGCAGAGCAGTTCAGCAGGAAGTCAGGAAGATTCTGGAGTCGCAGTGACCCCGGGTGTCACGCGTGGCTTGGATGGGTACTGCTGAGAGCCGGTAAACCTGTGGTAAATAAGCAGGGGAGGCCGGGAGCAGAATTAGACAGGACTGGACCTCGGATGTCATATCGTTGTGTGAAACTGGGCGCACCACCACCCCATCACACAAGGAGGCGGTCATGTGCAACACGATCGCAACGGCAATGCTACTGCTCCTACGGGGCACGCTAAGCCACGCCGATATGAGTTTCGATGAGCGCTATGAGAGGGACTACAACATCTTCAACCCGGCCACGCAGTATCAACCGGACAATCCGCTCAATCCGGCCAACAAATATGACCTGGATAGCGCGTTCAATCCCGTCAACCGCTACGATCCAGGTAATCCAGCCAACCCGGTCAATAAGTACAGTCCGAACAATCCATTTAATCCGGTGAATCGGTATCATCCAGAGAATCCACTGAACCCGGCGAACCGATATAATCCCAACGTGCCGTTTGCGCCGCTGGATGGAGGGAGCGGGAAGGTAAGACGATGAGTGGTCAAGGAAGAACGGTCAAGCCAAGGTGTCGGAAGTCTTCATCGAACGTGAAGCAGGGAACATGATTGAGCAGCGATGTCACGACAACGAACGAGATGGCATCGCAGAAAGACAAGCGATGATCGCGGCCATACGACGTAAAAACCTGTTCTGCCTCCGTTCTCACGCGATCGCCGTAGGGGACAATCTGAAGCTGGGGCTTGACCTCGCTGAGAAACGCAAGCGCGGCCCGAAAATGACGCCGGTATCGCAGCAGCGTCACCGTTTCACTGACAATGTCCCAGGTGGTGCACCACGTCGTTCCGGCAGAAGCCGATTCCGCCACAAGGATACGCGCCCGCGCGTGGTTGACGTCTTTCGGATCAAGGCAGGCATAGAAGAATGATGTATCGCAAAACACCAGAGCAGGGAGGGTCATCAGCGGATCGCGCCACGCCGGCCGTAGAGATGGGTCCTAACGCGGGAAGAGATCGGGATCTTCCGCCCGCGCCGCTTCGGCAGCTTCATCATCAGGCGGAGCAAGCTTTGAGCGGCCGCTCCAGGCTCAGGTTCGGGCTGCACGGCGCGAAGCTCCGCAACAACCTCGTTGTGAACCGTAATTTCCACACGGGCACCCGCATCTCGACGGATCCGGCGGACCAACGCCGGCAACCGCTTGCGCGCTTCACTGATCGAAAGTTTCATGACGGCCTCCGATTGAATATATCTGAAAGGTACAGCCATGTACAATTCATGTCAACACGTAAGCAACCTCGATGGTCACATGCGCCCACGAACCCTGAGCAGGTGAACGAGTATAGCCCCAGCGTGCCGTTTGCGCTGTTGGATGGAGGTAGTAGGACACGGAAGGCACGTTGACGCATAGCAGTTGATGCGTGTGTAGTGTTCTCATCATGCCGAATCATTATTTTCAGTACTGGGGCAAAGCCGACGAGAAATATGTCGGTGCAACAAGCTGGCATCCGCTGGCGTATCACTGTTTGGATGTGGCGGCGTGCGGGCAAGTGCTGCTGAATGCGCAGCCATCATGGTTAGGGAGTTTGGGCCGGTTGTCAGGAATTTCTTTGGATGTGTTGCCTGGTTGGGTAACGTTCCTCTTGGCACTTCACGATTCAGGCAAGTTCGGTGATGGTTTCCAAAGCTTGCGGTCCGACTTGTGGCAGACACTTCAGAGCCGGACGGAGGACACCAGACCAGGGGAGCGTCATGACACCCTAGGTTATGAACTACTGATGAAGACCTTGCCTCAATGGCTGAACCGCCCAGAGCTGGCCCGACGTGGTGGGCAACAGATGCGCCCTTGGTTGGCGGCTGTGACCGGTCACCATGGGAAACCGCCGAGAAATCTCTCCGCAGGGGATTCGGCAAGGCTGCTGCGGGATCACTTTCCCGCTCAAGTTCTGGAGGATACCAGACAGTTTGTTCTCGAAGCGACTGAGTTGTTGATGCCCGATGGACATCCATTGCCTACACACCAGGACGGGCAGGCGGAACGCTATTGGCAAGCCTCTTGGCTGCTTTCAGGACTTGCCGTGACGGCGGACTGGCTAGGTTCTAACACTCTCTGGTTTCCCTATCGAAAACCAGAAGTCGGACTTGCAAAATACTGGTGGGATACGGCGCTCCCCCAAGCACATCGAGCCGTTGCTGAGAGCGGACTGGCGCCTACCACGCCCATCTTTCCTGGATTTGAAAAACTGTTTCCGCGGATCAAGGCTCCCACACCCTTACAAGCCTGGGCCGAGGCGATCCACATCACGAACAACCCGCAACTCTTCGTGCTGGAAGAACTTACCGGTGCCGGCAAAACCGAAGTTGCACTAACGTTAGCCGCCCGCCTCATGGCGGGGGGCCAGGGGCGGGGTCTCTATCTGGCGCTGCCTACAATGGCGACGGCGGATGCCATGTTCGACCGGGTGCGCCGGGATAATGGTTGGCGGCGATTCTTCGCCGGTGGAGAGGCGCAGCTTGCCTTGGCTCATTCGGCGGATCGTCTCAAATTCCGCCTGGAAGAAGCTAATCGCGGAGATGCTGGCTATGGTACGACCGAGGAAGAATCAGCCTCCAGAAACTGCACAGCCTGGCTTGCAGACAACCGCAAGAAAGCCCTGTTGGCGGATTTCGGCGTTGGGACCCTAGATCAAGCGCTCCTTGCGGTGCTGCCAGTACGACATCAGTCGCTGCGGTTGTTGGGGCTGGCCAACAAGGTGTTGGTGGTGGATGAGGTCCATGCCTGCGACTCCTATATGGGTGAGCTGCTGGCTAGGTTGTTGCGTTTTCATGCCGCTCTGGGCGGCTCGGTCATTCTGCTGTCAGCAACGCTACCGCTGACTCAACGCGCCCGCTATATCAAAGCCTTCGCCGAGGGTGCGGAGTTGACGGTGGCGCGCCCGATGGAAGTTGGTTATCCACTGGCAAGCCATTTTTCTACCAATGGGCTTGCCGAGCAGCCGCTTGAAACTCGCGCAGAATCTGCCCGTCATGTTGACGTGCAAGCGCTGCACGAGGAAAGGGAAGTACGGGAACGCTTGCAAAATTTACTCGCGCAAGGCCGTTGCGTTGTGTGGATACGCAATAGCGTGGCGGACGCAGTGGAAACTTTGAAAGTCTGGAATGCCTCCTATCCCGAATATCCGGCGACGCTCTTTCATGCTCGCTTTGCCTTAGTTGATCGCTTGCGTATTGGCAAGGAAAAAATTGAGGCTGCCTTCGGCCCCGACAGCACACCCGTCACCAGACGCGGAAAGCTGGTCATCGCGACCCAGGTCATCGAGCAATCGCTGGACGTGGACTTCGACGACATGGTGACCGACCTCGCTCCGATTGATTTGGTGGTCCAGCGTACCGGGCGGTTGCAACGTCACAAGCGAGATGCCGACGGTAACCGGCTGCAAGATCTCAATATTGCCGATGGACGCGGCGGCGCACGGCTGGCTGTGCTCATGCCCATGCCCGTAGAAGACTCAGGCAAGCGCTGGATGACTGATTTACTACCGAGGGGAGGGATGGTTTATCCCGATCACGGAAAACTTTGGCTGACCGCTCGCTGGCTTTCCAAAAACGGCGGGTTCGATTTGCCGCGGCAAGCGCGAGACATGATAGAGGCCGTATACGACGATGCAGCTTTCGACAGCTTGCCAGAGGGACTCAAAGAAATAGCGCTGAAAGCCGAGGGCGCTTGCCATGCCGACCAAGGGGTGGCGCGCGGCAACCTGCTCGCTTTTGACGAAGGCTACAGCCCCACCAGCCTGCAATGGCAGGACGAAGGAGAAGCTCCCACCCGTCTTGGTGAAAAAACAGTACGTCTACGGCTAGCTCGCCTGGTGGATGGCGTTTTTCACCCCTGGGCACAAACCATGACCGGAATGGAATGGGCACTATCCGAACTCACCGTCCCCTATCGCCTGATCGCCAAGGAAAGTGAACGCATGCCAACGGCGCTAGCGGCGGTTAGAACCACCATGCCTGATGAAGGTCGCTACGTCATCATCGTCGGGTTACAAGCGGACGGCGACATATGGCGCGGACATGCCAAAAGCACACGCGACGAGGAAGTCTGTGTCGCATATTCATCTGTCATGGGACTGACTGTCGAAAAAGGAGTGAAAGATGAATCTGATCAATGAGCCCTGGATTCCCATCCGGAGGGCAGACGGGACACAAGAAAAGGTTGAACCTTGGCGCATCACAGATTTTACCGATGGCAGGAGTCCTATTGTTGCCATTGCCTCGCCGCGCCCTGACTTTGACGGCGCACTTATCCAGTTTGTTATCGGGTTGCTGCAAACCACATGCACACCTAACGAAAGCGGCTGGTGGGAGTGGCGTGAAAATCCGCCACCGCCGGAGACGTTACGAAAGCGCTTTGTTTCGGTAGCAAGAGCTTTTGAGTTGGAAGGCGAGAGAGCATTTATGCAGGATTTCTCACCTTCTGACTTGAGTAAGCAAGAGAGCATTTCTGCTCTCTTGCTTGAGGCGCCAGGCGAAAAAACTCTCAAAGACAACACGGATCACTTTATCAAGCGAGGGCGAGTCAATCAGCTTTGCCCGCCATGCGCAGCAACTGCTTTATTTACCCTCCAGACTAATGCGCCTTCTGGTGGCCAGGGGCATCGCACCGGTCTGCGTGGCGGGGGACCGTTAAGCACACTAGTGCTTGGGGAAACGCTTTGGGAAACTTGTTGGCGAAATGTTTTAACGAAAGCCCGTTATCTTGCAACCGCCGATCTTGACAAGTTTGACGATGTTGATCGTTTTCCTTGGTCGGCTCGCACTCGCACAAGCGAACCCAATTCGCCAACGGAAATTACTGGACTCGTCGATGTTCATCCTGATCAGCAATTCTGGACTATGCCCAGACGCATCCGATTGCACTTCGAAAAGGGTGAGAAGATGGCATGTTGCGATCTTTGTGGGGCAGAGGTTAGCTGTGTGTGCCGTCATTTTGTCACAAAAAATTATGGTGTGAGCTACGAGGGTTTTGAGCACCCCTTGAGTCCACATTATGTCGAAGACGGTGTTGCCAGCTCGGTGCATCCACAACCAGGTGGCATTGGTTATCGGCATTGGCTTGGGCTAGTTGAAAGCAGCATAGACGGCAACCGTGAGCGCCGACCAGCCAAGGTAATCGAGCAGTTTCGATCTGTAGCACGGGAAGACGCACGGCTATGGGCGTTCGGGTTCGATATGGACAAGATGAAGGCGCGTTGTTGGTATGAGGCCACGATGCCTATCATTATTGTGCCAAGAGAAATAGAGGTGAGCTTCAAGGGACAGGTGGAACACATGGTTCGTGGCGCTAGTTGGGTTGCCCAGATACTGCGCTGGCGAATCAAGGATGTCTTGCTTGACAAAGAGAATAATCGTGGCGATCTGTCCTTCATTCAGAACCATTTCTGGGGTGCTACGGAAGCTGGCTTTTACGAACACGTTCGGCGTTTGCGGGCCACTTTGTCTACGCCGAGTGGCGACTTGAGTGTGACGGAAAGCTGGCTCGCCACTCTCCGTTTGGCCGCCTTCTCTGTGTTTGACCACTACGCTCAGACAGGAGATTTTGATGCTGCCGATCCCCGTCGGGTGGCGGTGGCTCGTAATGATCTGGGGAAGTTGCTTGTTGGCAAGAAGCTACAAGATCTGCTCGGTCTGCCTCAACTCGTCCGCAAAACGGCTTGACTTTATAAGGAGATTTTCATGAGTGACAAAACCAGACCGGACAACCCCTTTCCTCAGGGCAAGCCCGACCATCCGTCCTTCGATGTGCTGAGAACATGGTGGCAGAAATTGGAATCGGACCGGGGTGAACGTGCCGCGCTACGCCGAGCGGCCAGTCTTACCGAGGTGATGCTGAGTCCGGCCTTTCACCGACTGCTCAATTCGTTACGGCGAGCAGGCTACGGCATGGCGGACTATCGTTATCCAAAGCTCGCCGCCATCGCCGGATTGGCGGCGCGAGTCAAGACGGAAACATCCGAGACGCTTGCCACCCGCATGGGTAGTCCTAAGAGCGGAGGAGACAAGGCCGCCATGTCTGACTTGCGGGTGCGCCGTGTGCTCGCCTGTGATGACGTAGAGGAGCTGTATACCTTGTTGCGACGGGCACTTGCCTTACTGGGCGACCAAGCGAACTTGGCAGACCTCGCGGCGACACTTTGGCACTGGTCACCGATGGACGAAAAACGTTCGAACGATCCACGCCGCCGAATGGCATACGACTATTACGCTGCAGCGCCACTTTAATTGACCTACTACATTTTTAGGAGAAACCAAACCATGACCACTTTTTTGCAATTGCACCTACTTACCAGCTATCCACCTGCCTGCCTCAACCGCGACGATCTGAATCGCCCCAAGACTGCTGTTATGGGCGGGGTGCCGAGACTGCGTGTCTCGTCGCAGAGTTTGAAACGTGCGTGGCGTATCTCTGACACCTTCCACGAAAAGGTCAGCGATCAGATGGGCATACGATCCAAAGAGCTTGGGCGTCGTATGAGGGATGCCTTATTGAACGGGGTCGCCTTGGCCGATCTGTTGAAGCCTGGAACATTACAAGCTGAGCCTGATGGCAAGGTATCTGATGAGAATGCCACAAAGTGGGCATGGATGATTGCCGGGGAGTTCGTGGACAAGAAAACCAAAGATGGTGAGGAAGAAACTGAAGGTGAGGAACCTGAGGGCAAAAGTAAGAAAAAGGTCAAGAAGCCAAATGTCAGCAAGGAAACGCTCAAGAGCGAACAGATTGTCTTCTATTCGCAAAAGGAGATCGAGGTTTTGGGCACCCTGATTCAGAGTTTGCGCGAGAGCGGCAGGCCACCGACTGCCGAGCAACTCAGAGTCCTCAAAGTGAAAGAGGCGAACGGATCTGCAGATTTAGCTTTGTTTGGGCGGATGCTTGCATCAAGCCCGGATTTCAATGTTGACGCCGCGTGCCAGGTTGCCCATGCCATCACCGTTCATCGTGCTGCTGTGGAGGATGACTTCTTCACTGCCGTGGATGACCTCAATACTCGCGAGGTAGATGCCGGTTCCGCGCATATGGGTGAGCAGGGATTCGGGGCGGGGCTATTTTATAGCTACGTGTGCATAGACTGCGATCTGCTGAAAGAAAATTTAGGCGGCGATGCTGAGTTGACTGGAAAGACAATTAAGGCGTTGGTTGAAGCTGCCGCCACTGTCGCCCCCACCGGCAAGCAGAATAGCTTCGCCAACCGGGCATGGGCGCCATACGTGCTGGCCGAAAAAGGCAGCCGCCAGCCGCGTGGGCTCTCTCTGGCATTCATGAAGCCGGTCAACGAATATGGTGAAGGCATGATCGTAAATGCCATGACAGCGCTCGATACCATGCGCACTAATCTGGATAAGGTGTATCACAGTGGCCAACCATTACCGAGTGAGAGTATCAACGCGCTGACTGGTGAAGGCGACTTCCAGAAGCTCCTGGACTTTGCCACAGGGAGCGGAGGTGTGTAATGCGCGACTACCTCGTCTTTCAGCTTTATGGGCCGTTGGCCGCGTGGGGCGACATTGCGGTGGGGGAGACGCGACCATCGGCGATGACACCGACCAAATCAGCGGTGCTAGGACTAGTGGCGGCAGCCTTGGGGTTGCGTCGTCCGGATACTGCGCGCACGGAAGCGGAACGTGCCGAATGGGAGTCACGCCATATCGCCTTGGCTGAGGGCTATGGCATGGCAGTAAGAATAGAGGCTTTAGGTTTGCCGTTGACTGACTACCACACGGCTCAAGTGCCTTCGTCCGGTACCGGGAAAAACCGCAAAGTCTTTTCCACTCGACGGGGTGAACTGACCCATGGTCACAAGTCTGATCTCAACACCATTCTTTCCCGCCGCGAGTATCGCCAAGATGCTTTCTACGCCGTTGCAATATGGGCACGAGGCAACTCGCCATATACTCTGCATGAGTTGCGTCGAGCACTACTGGAACCCTGCTTCATGCTGTATCTTGGCCGGAAATCTTGCCCACTGGCGCTGCCGCTACAACCGGAGGTGAAGAGCGCAGAAGCTGTGGAAGATGCGTTGGCCAGCATGCACCTCGAAGGTATTCTAGCGCGAGTGGCAGAAGCGGGCGGTGATGCCGGGTGGACTAAACTTTATACGCGTTTCCAGCCCAGCGCGCCCTTGTTGCTGTGGGATGGTGACGCTGAAACTCGCCTGTTGCCAGAGCAAACCATTATCCGCCGCGATGCGACACTCTCACGCCGCAGTTGGCAGTTCACGGTGCGTGACGAACACCAGGCCCACCTCGGACAAGGAGGGCAGCTATGAATGGCGAACCCCATTGGCTCTCCCGTGTCACACCTAGGCCCGACATTACCTATTGCCAGCTTGTTGATTTAGGTGTGCTCGATCCCTATGGACAGCATCAGGCATTGTGGAAGTTATTTGACGTGGCGAAGGAGGACCGCACAGATCGAGCTGAATTTCTGTTCCGCACTGAGAGCAAAAACCGCTTGCCAGCGTTTTACCTTTTATCCCAGCGCCAGCCTCGCGACCATGCAGGGCTGTGGCATATCGAATCCAGGCCCTATCGTCCTGATATTCAGGTCGGCGATCGCCTAGCGTTCAAATTGCGGGTGAGTCCTGTTGTGACACGTGCAGGGGGAGTGGGCAGTCACAGCAAGCGTCATGACGTAGTGATGGATGCCAAACGTCAGATGAATTGGAAACACTTGCCAGAAGATCAACGCCCAACACTGGCTTATCTAGCTCAGAAAGCGGGTGAAACCTGGCTGCGGGCGCGTGCGGAACGTTTAGGGTGCAGGTTTGATGATGCCACAGTGCGTGCGGACGGTTATCGCACCTGGCGAAAACATAGTGCCAAGAGCATTGAGCTATCCATGCTGGATTTCGAGGGCAGCTTGACCATAGCTGACCCCGCACGTTTCGCAGATGCATTACTCAAAGGCGTCGGTCCCGCCAAAGGCTTTGGCTGCGGCTTGCTGTTGGTTCGACGTGTATAACGGCGTGGAGCCTTTGAATGGCTGATATCCTTCCCCCGCTGAAACCCATTCCCATCAAGGAGCGGCTTTCAGTCCTCTATATTGAATATGGACAACTTGATGTCCTGGACGGGGCCTTTGTGGTCGTGGATAAAAACGGTGTGCGCACGCATATCCCCGTTGGAGGTGTCGTGTGTTTGATGTTGGAGCCTGGTACACGGGTGTCTCACGCCGCCTGCGCTCTGGCTGCCCGTGCGGGCACGTTGCTAGTGTGGATAGGGGAGGCCGGTGTTCGGCTCTATTCGGCTGGACAACCTGGGGGTGCCCGGGCTGACCGACTCCTGTACCAAGCCAAGCTGGCACTCGACGATGAATTACGGTTGAAAGTCGTGCGCAAAATGTATGCGTTGCGGTTCGGCGAAGAGCCCCCGCAACGCCGTTCTGTGGATCAATTGCGCGGCATCGAAGGCGCACGGGTACGTGAGACCTATAAACGCATTGCCGCAAAATATGGCGTGGAATGGAAAGCCCGGAACTATGACACCAGTGAATGGGACCAGGGCGACTTGCCGAACCGTTGCTTGTCCGCTGCCACTGCCTGCTTATATGGCGTCACCGAAGCCGCTGTCCTAGCCGCTGGGTATGCGCCGGCCATCGGCTTCATCCATACCGGCAAGCCGCTCTCCTTCGTCTACGACGTGGCCGATGTCTACAAATTCGAGACGGTTGTTCCTTTGGCTTTTCGTATTGCCGGGCGTAGTCCTGTGAATCCTGAACAACAAGTCCGTCTGGCTTGCCGCGACAGCTTCCGCGAAACCCGATTGTTAGAGCGCATCATCCCCGGCATAGAGGACATGCTGGCAGCTGGCGAAATCCCACGGCCAAAAGCCTTCGAAGAGCAAGTCCTCCCAGCCATACCCAATGAGGAGAACATCGGCGATGCTGGTCATCGTGCTTGAAAACGCTCCGCCAAGACTCCGTGGGCGGCTTGCCATCTGGCTGCTGGAAATCCGCGCCGGTGTCTATGTCGGGAACTACTCAGCCAAAGTGCGGGATCATATTTGGGAGCACGTCAAGGCCGGCCTCAGCGAAGGGAACGCCGTCATGGCCTGGCGCACCAATAACGAGGCGGGGTTCGACTTCGAGACTCTGGGGACCAACCGCCGTATACCGGTAGAAATAGACGGCGCCAAGCTGGTCAGCTTTCTTCCAGAAGGTGATGCAAGCGCTCTTACCCCACAGCCATCATGACGGGTGTCATGCCTCAGAGAAATTCGGTGGAATTTAAGGGCGATAGATTTGCTTGGTAGAACAATAGGATAAAAGAAGTATGTTCCCCGCGAGCGCGGGGATGAACCAGCAATTGGACCGGCAGCATGACGGGCACAGTAATGTTCCCCGCGAGCGCGGGGATGAACCGCAGCCGCTCAATGTGGGGACCATCGAAATCAGATGTTCCCCGCGAGCGCGGGGATGAACCGCAGCCGCTCAATGTGGGGACCATCGAAATCAGATGTTCCCCGCGAGCGCGGGGATGAACCGCAGGACGGGGGCGAGCGGGTGAAGGTGCCCCTATGTTCCCCGCGAGCGCGGGGATGAACCGCCTTGGCCAAGATGGAGCAGCATCGCGCCGAAATGTTCCCCGCGAGCGCGGGGATGAACCGGTATCACGAAGCGGTATGTGGCACAGCAGTTCATGTTCCCCGCGAGCGCGGGGATGAACCGCCAAATTCCATCGGATGGGATGTTGTACATCAATGTTCCCCGCGAGCGCGGGGATGAACCGGCGCTGTTGGCCCTGCCGCTGGTCCGTGCCACATGTTCCCCGCGAGCGCGGGGATGAACCGGCATTGCGGCCCCCTCGATAGGCGGGGGCGAGATGTTCCCCGCGAGCGCGGGGATGAACCGGGTGCCGGTGAGTTGTGAGCGCCCTGGTGATTATGTTCCCCGCGAGCGCGGGGATGAACCGCCATCGACTGGCGCACGTTCAAGGCCCGCATTGATGTTCCCCGCGAGCGCGGGGATGAACCGCCTGTGAGGAATGCGACGACCATTGTTGTGCTATGTTCCCCGCGAGCGCGGGGATGAACCGTTGTAACGTTTGTTCTCTCGTTCATTGTCGGTATGTTCCCCGCGAGCGCGGGGATGAACCGGCACGTTAGGCGCAGGCGCGGACCAAACGAACATGTTCCCCGCGAGCGCGGGGATGAACCGGTACCGAGTGACCCTTGTGCTCCAGCACCTGTATGTTCCCCGCGAGCGCGGGGATGAACCGCTACTATTCGTGCCACCATGAATCTTGATGGTATGTTCCCCGCGAGCGCGGGGATGAACCTGGAGTACTGTGCCCTGCGATTTCCTCGTCTTGCATGTTCCCCGCGAGCGCGGGGATGAACCGCCGTTATGCAAGGCGTGCGCGGCGTCACTCTGATGTTCCCCGCGAGCGCGGGGATGAACCGCCTCTATGATCGGTGGGTGTCAAAGACCCTGGCATGTTCCCCGCGAGCGCGGGGATGAACCGTTACATTATCGGAGAGTGTTACGGGAAGCCCGATGTTCCCCGCGAGCGCGGGGATGAACCGGCGGAAAACCGCTCAAGGTCTCCGACTGTGCAATGTTCCCCGCGAGCGCGGGGATGAACCGCTATCATCGTAACAGTAAGCGGTTAACCATTCTATGTTCCCCGCGAGCGCGGGGATGAACCGTCGCCCCCTGTGAAGTTGTCGCAGTATTATTTATGTTCCCCGCGAGCGCGGGGATGAACCGGAAATCTGTCCGTAGCGGCCAATGCCACGAGTATGTTCCCCGCGAGCGCGGGGATGAACCGTATCCGAATCTCGCCACAGCGATGCAGAAGTTATGTTCCCCGAGAGCGCGGGGATGAACCGCATCCTGACGACTGGGCGCGTGGCGCCATTGGATGTTCCCCGCGAGCGCGGGGATGAACCGTATCCGAATCTCGCCATAGCGATGCAGAATTTATGTTCCCCGCGAGCGCGGGGATGAACCGGAGGCTTAGGCGACCGTATGCGTGAGATGGGTATGTCCCCCGCGAGCGCGGGGATGAACCGCCACGCGGCGATGAGTTTGTGCCCGAGCCACGATGTTCCCCGCGAGCGCGGGGATGAACCGGTGTACTGCGCGGTATAACTGCCCGAGATGTTATGTTCCCCGCGAGCGCGGGGATGAACCGCAATGTGTGGCAATCCACGTATAGGTGCTGCTATGTTCCCCGCGAGCGCGGGGATGAACCGACAAAAGGCGGCGGAAATCAGTTTGTCAGGCAATGTTCCCCGCGAGCGCGGGGATGAACCGCTCTGTGTGAGTGCCGATCGTTTGAGGAGACCATGTTCCCCGCGAGCGCGGGGATGAACCGGATGCCCCAGTCCTTAATCGAAGATGTAACAGTATGTTCCCCGCGAGCGCGGGGATGAACCGGACCAACGTTTAAAGGGAAAGTATCCCGAGTTATGTTCCCCGCGAGCGCGGGGATGAACCGTCTCCCGGTATCCCCTTATGCCGGGAGCCTAGATGTTCCCCGCGAGCGCGGGGATGAACCGAATTTTGGCGGATGTATCCGAAGAAGGTCGGCATGTTCCCCGCGAGCGCGGGGATGAACCGAAGTTCGCCAAGGTGGGCGAAGGGGAAAAGCTATGTTCCCCGCGAGCGCGGGGATGAACCGCATCTTGCCCAAGGCGTCATTGTGGGCCAGGAATGTTCCCCGCGAGCGCGGGGATGAACCGCATCTTGCCCAAGGCGTCATTGTGGGCCAGGAATGTTCCCCGCGAGCGCGGGGATGAACCGGCAACTAGCAGGCCAACTGAGGCGGGGACCTGCATGTTCCCCGCGAGCGCGGGGATGAACCGACTTGCCCTCCCAATGTGCGGAAGGGTGATCCATGTTCCCCGCGAGCGCGTAGCGCCCGCTCGAAAGAGCGGGCGAGGATTGAAAGATTGTAGAGCAATCATGGTCGGTTAGGTAGTCTGGGCGTTATGTCGGTCAGTTTGTGGTAACCAGATAAACAAAACAAACCAAATAGACCAGATGAACCAGACAGACCACTAGCGTGGCCGTCGTTTCGTTTTGGCAGTCGGCAGGGCAGTGAGCGGATCGTCGGGCCAGGAGTGTTTGGGATAGCGGCCACGGAGTTCTTTTCTGACCTCGAGATAGGTGGACCTCCAGAAACTGGAAAGATCCTTCGTGACCTGGACGGGCCTGCGTGCCGGTGAGAGGAGGTGCAGCATGACGGGAATCTTCCCGCCGACGAGACGGGGCGTGTCCTTGCAGCCAAACATTTCCTGCAACCGCACAGCTAGGATTGGTAGATCAGCCGTCTCATAATCTACTCGAATGGTCGATCCGCTTGGGACGGTCAGGTGAGTGGGGGCCAACCGTTCGAGCTGGCGTTGCTGTTCCCGGGAGAGGAGTGCGTGCAAGGGTTGGCTGAAATCGAGCCGTCTGACTCGGTCAAGTGTCGTCTGTCCGAAGAGATAGGGGCCAAGCCAGTTATTGAGTGTCTGCAGCAGGGCGTCGTCCGACAGATCAGGCCATTGAGACTCTGGACCTTCGATCCTCCGTAGAAAGGCCACTCGCGCCCGCCAGTGACGAAGCTCTGAAGTCCAGGCGAGCTTGTCGAGTCCCGCTCGACGGATACCCTGTACCAAGGCAGCGACGATGCGGGCAGGATCAGGCTCCGAGAGTCCCTGCTCAGCTAATATGAGAGAGCCCAATCGCCGTTGTCTGGTCGCACGAACCACCTGTGCCTGATCATCCCATGATACTTCATCCATCACTTGAATCCTGTTTTCGTACAGGGATTCAACATCACTGAGCTGTACCGGCGCGGCCAGATCGATCCTGGCCCACTGTGCGCCCCCGTCGAGGTCGGCAATGACCAGATAGTCTTCTGAACCGAGTGGATCAGGATTCACAAAGAGGGCGCCACGGCCATTGGTCATGAGATAGCGTGCGTCATTTCCCTGTTGGCGTTGGGCAATGCGATCCGGGTAGGCAAGGGCGAGCAGGAGGCCGACAGGATAGAGGTCGTCGTGTTTGTCAGCCTGTTTCTTGTCTCTCTGTTGGGAAAGTTGTCGCTGCCACAAGTCGGCAGTACGCCTCACTCGCTGGCAGACGGTGCGGTTGACGGTTGTACCGGCAGCCTGATTGTGCTTCCCATGCAAGGCATCCAATCGGAGTCGCAGATCGGCATTCCGCCAGCCGGATGGGCCTCGCAGGATATCCCGTTCACTGAGAAGAGCCGCGAGTTCACTAGCCAAGCCGGTGAGATTCAATGGCCCAGACTTGAGCAGCATGTGAGAGAGACGTGGATGCAATGGCAGGTCTGCCATCTGTCTCCCATGGGGAGTGATCTGTCCCTCTATATCGAGTGCTCCCAGGTTGGTCAGCAGCACTCTCGCTTGAGCGACGGCTCCGACCGGTGGGGGAGTGAGCCAGGATAAGTCAGCTGGGTCGGGCGTGCCCCAGAGGGCCAATTCGAGCAGCAGTGGCCCGAGGTCAGCATCGAGCATTTCGGGCGGGCGACGAGGGGCTAACGATCGGTGTTCCGCAGCAGTCCACAGGCGGGAACAGATGCCCGGTTCAAGGCGACCTGCCCGACCACGGCGTTGTTCAGCTGAGTCCTGAGTGACGCGGATGGTTTCAAGCCTCGTAAGTCCGGAGCGTGGATCGAATCGAGGCACGCGCAGCAAGCCGGCATCGATGACAATCCGAATTCCGTCAATCGTCAAACTGGTTTCGGCGATCGAAGTGGCCAGGACAATTTTTCTTGTGCCAGGTTGTGAGGAGGCGATTGCACGGTCCTGTGTTTCTTGTGGTAGGTCGCCATGGAGCGGGGTGATGAGAACATTGGAGCCAAGATTCATATCCAAAAGTTTTCGTTCGACCAGGCGAATCTCTGCCATGCCAGGTAAAAAGACCAGGAGGCTGCCCTGCTCCTGGGTGAGTGACCGTCGGATCGATTGGATGACTGCCGCATCGAGACGGCCTGAAAGCGGCTGGTCGAGGTAGCGTGTCTCTACTGGAAAGAGGCGACCTTCGCAGGTGATCGCCGGCGCTTGGCCCAAGAGTTCTGAGATCGGCCCACAGTCCAATGTGGCAGACATGACGAGTAGGCGGAGGTCTGGGCGGAAAAGCCGTTGCGATTCCAGGCAGAGGGCCAGGCCTGTGTCAGCCTGTAGGCTGCGTTCATGGAATTCATCCAAGATGACGATCGCGTAATTGCTCAGTGCAGGGTCTTGCTGGAGCAAGCGAGCAAGGATGCCTTCTGTGACCACTTCGATTCTGGTCATGGTCCCCACCCTTGTGTCGAGCCTCATGCGATAGCCGACTGTTCCCCCGACCGATTCTCCCAGGGTGGACGCCATGCGATGGGCTGCGGCCCTGGCTGCCAGCCGGCGCGGCTCCAACATGAGCAGCCTCTTTCCTCCGAGCCAGGGGGTATCGAGTAGCGCCAGCGGGACTCGCGTCGTTTTACCGGCGCCAGGCGCGGCAATCAGTATGGCATTCCGCCCCTCCGACAGTGTGAGGCAAAGAGCGGGTAGGACATCTTCTATTGGGAGTCTGGACATGATAGGTTGAGTAGCTATCAGCTTGTTGAAAAAGCCCGCCAGCAGGGGGGGATGGCGCGGTGAGTCCCCTGTGCTCGCGCAACGCGCGGCCTCAGCAGGCCCTCGTTGGACGCGCGCAGTGGGGGACCCATCGGGGTCATCCTTTGGATCCCGTAAACGAGCGAGCGTAGAAGATCTATCTTTGCTCCCTTGCTGCGGCCTTGGTGAACGGTCTTTTTGAACAGCCTGCATTGAATGGTGAAACTGTCCACGACTTTCTCCCGCAGGGCTCCATCAACACCCTGTCAGACTGTATCAGACTCAGAAGCGCGGCGAAAAGGAAACAGAGACATGGCCGAGTATCAATGGACCATCAATAAACCCACTGTCGCGGGCTGGTATTGGTTTCGAGGCTTGGCACATGAAGCAGATCCCTTTGTTGTGCAGGTGGACGAGATCGGCCAATTTCAATGGCCGGACGGCGGATTTCAGGAAGTGATGCTGGCCAAAGGGGAGTGGGCGGGGCCGATCCAACTGCCTGAAGAATAAGAGGGGCGGAGGACCCTTGGGATGGTTTCCCTGCTCCCGGAACGCGCACGATAGGAATGTGCTCGTTCGACGGCCGCAATAGAAACCATCCCAAGGGTCCTCTGCCCGAACAGGGGTGCAGTTGGATACCCCTTGGAAAGGGCAGAGACAAGTAAGCTTAGAGGGAGTATTGATAGAAGGCATGGACTAAGCAGATCAATCAGATAAACGAGACAGACTAACTATGAAACACGAAACTCCACATGCATCTGCAGAAACACCGGCAAAGGGTTTTTCGCCCAGCTTTGCAGCGCTGGGTCTGGAGGCCGCTCTGCTCGCTACTCTCGATCAGCTGGGCTATGAAGAGCCGACACCGATTCAGCGGGAAGCGATTCCTCCGCTGCTGGCAGGCCGTGATCTCTTGGGTCAAGCTGCAACCGGGACCGGCAAGACGGCAGCCTTCACGCTGCCGCTGCTTCAGCGTGTCGCCCATGCTGCGCGGCGCTGTCCTTCCGTACTCGTTCTGGTGCCGACCAGAGAGTTGGCCATTCAGGTCGCCCAGTCCGTCGCGCGTTACGGCAAAGAATTAAAAATCTCCGTACTGCCGGTCTATGGAGGACAGGCCATCGGTCCCCAGCTCTTCGCACTGAAACGTGGGGTCGATGTTGTCGTCGCGACACCTGGACGAGCCCTGGACCATATCCAGCGAAAGACACTGCAACTCAAGACAGTTCAGACGGTTGTGCTGGACGAGGCCGATGAGATGCTTGACATGGGGTTTGCCGATGATCTGGACGCCATTCTTGAACAGACACCCAAAGAACGGCAGACTGCGTTGTTTTCTGCCACCATGCCGCCTCGGATCGCTTCCATTGCGAAACGCCATCTTAAGGAGCCGGTCGAGATCAGGATTGCCAAGGAGCCGCTCAAGGCAGGCGCTGCTCCGCGCGTCCACCAAACGGCTTACATCGTCGCTCGACCGCACAAGGAGGCGGCCCTGGCCCGAATTCTGGATATGGAGGCGCCGAAGTCGGCCCTCGTGTTCTGCCGCACGCGTATCGAAGTCGATGAACTCACGGCCATGTTGACAGATCGTGGGCATAGAGCTGAAGCGATCCATGGCGGGATGAATCAGTCTCAGCGGGATCGCGTGATGAATTCGTTCCGGTCCGGGCAAACGGAACTCCTCGTCGCGACTGATGTGGCAGCGCGGGGGTTGGATATTCCGTCCGTCTCGCATGTGGTGAACTACGATCTACCCACCTCCCCGGAAAGCTATGTTCATAGGATCGGACGAACCGGGCGGGCAGGGCGTGAAGGGGCAGCGATCACCGTCATCGACCCGCGCGAGCAGCGGTTGTTGTGGAATATCGAGCAGCTCACGAAAGCAAAAATCGTGGTCACTCCGGTACCATCTGTGGCCGACCTTCGCACGAAGCGGCTTGCGCGAACCAAGAGCGCAGTCGAAGAGGTGCTGACGTCCGGTGATCTGGATCTGTTTCGCGCCCTGGTCGCGTCGATCGCTACAGATGGAGATCCAACGGAGGTTGCGGCGGCAGCGTTGAAACTCGTCTTCCGCCTGCAGGGAGGAGAGCGGAAGGAACAGGATATTCCGGCTATACCAAGCAGGCAGCCGGAGCGGCCATCGATGGGGCGGCGGCCTATAGTAAATTCACAACCACGGGCCTCTGGCATGATGCAACGAGAGGGGCAGGGTAGATCGTTCAGCGGGCCTGGCCGTGGCAGACGAACGGCGGGCATGGCCAAGGTGTATATCGGGGCAGGCAGGGAGGCAGGCATCAGGCCTGGCGATCTCGTCGGGGCGATTGCCAACGAGGCCGGGCTCAATTCGAATGTGATCGGCGCGGTCGAGGTGATGGATCGTTTTTCGCTGGTGGAGGTGCCGGAGGTGTTGGCCCGGGAGATCATCGAGGCGCTCAGCCGGACCAGAGTCAAAGGGCAGAAGGTGGGAGTGAGGTTGTTTCTGGAACAGGGTAGAGGGAGGGCATAGCCAGGTGCCCTTCTTGCTCGCAGAACGCGCACGCTCAGAAGGTGCTCGTTCGATGCGCACAGTAAAGGGCAGCCTGGCTATACCCTCCCTTAGAGATTGGATAATAGTGATGCGCGAATGCGATGTCGTATGAAGAAGGAAGAGAGAATGGGAAGGGATCGATTACCTGGAGTCGGCACTCCGATGCCCGTCTAATCTTGCGAGTACCATGTGAGCTGCTGGAACTTGTTGGTCAGCGGCCTGCATCAGCCAAAGTCGAGCTTGTTCTTCATCCCTCGCCACTCCGCGCCCATAGGCGTACATGACTCCCAGCACGTACATCGCTTGTCCATTGCCGGCCTCAGCCAGGCGCTGAAGTCCGTCAGAGGCCTTTACGTACCAACTCACAGACTCGGGTGCTCTTGGCCCGCCGAGCTGCGAGTAAAAGCGGCCGAGACGATACTGGGCAAAGGCATCCCCCTGTCGGGCTAAGCGCTCGTCGTGACTCGGGCTGGAGGCCTCCTTTTGGATCGTCGAGCTCGTATTTAATACTTTCCCAGAGGAGGTTGATATCGCACGGTTCGAAGAGCGGCCTGCTGGACCATAGACATTGCCCAGTGATGTGTGGTTGCCATAGTGCTGGGTCACGAGTTGGGCAGAATAGGAGGAAGGTATCCGATTGTGTGATCCAGCCAGGCTTCCACCCGGCGAAGCTTCCGCGGCGGCGAACTCTCCCAGACGGAATTGTGTCTCCTCAGAGAAGGATCGTCCCTGCTGGCCACATTCCCTCAGGCCACCTGCAGAAGCTCCTTGTCCGATATCAGATTGACAGTCACCATTCTTGTCGAAGGACGGAACCCATACCTTACTCGGCGACACACTCCATACGACCGCGAAAACAATAAAAGTCCAATGGGCCAGTTGACGCCTGAGGATCCAACGAGCGCTGGGAGGCACTACTACGAGTCCAGGATAGCCTTTCGTAGCCATACCTACTCCTGATGAATGTTTCAAGTGAAAGTATATCAGGGAGTCAGAAAATTGTCTCGGTCTCGCAAGCCAGACTGCCACCCTTGAACGTTTGCTTGTGATCGTGTATTTCCCATATGTCGCGTACGGCCTAATAAAGACCTACCTGAAAACAGCTAGCAGTGTGTTGACAAACGACTTGAGCAGAACAGCCGCGCAAGGCCTGGATACGCGCAGACCCGTTCAGAAGCCATCGCAGGCTGTTCAGAAAGGCCACTTTCTCACCCGCCCAACCCCGCCCGCGCCGAGACGCGCCGTTGCCGCGGGCAAGGCCGCGGCAAGGAACGCCGCTGGCGGACTTTCTCAACAGCCTGCTCGCTGGTCCGGATGAGCGACAGGGATCTTTCGGATAGATTCCAGATTCCATTTAGCGTACTGTCTTGATGGAGCGACCCATTGTTCTTCTAAGGAGACGGAATGATCACTCGACTGTTCGTCATCACCATTCTGCTGGGCCTAGGGATCGTGAACATTGTGTACGCGGGATGGCAAGAGGTTGGCACCGCGGAGCTGTTCAATCATTATGTAGATCCTGGCAGCATTAACAAAACAGATCACTTTGCCAAGATGTGGGTCCTCGATGACTATAAAGTTCCTCAAAAGACGCTTGATGGGAAGCCCTTTCTTTCCGTTCGAACGCGCGAAGAATATGACTGCAAGAAAGAGAAGGTTCGGACACATTCTGTGATCGCCCATGCTGACCACATGGGAAAAGGTGTGTATGTGTGGGGCAATAATTATCCCAATGATCCATGGCGTCAGATCACCAGAGGGAGTGTAGACGAGGCCTATAGGAAGATCGCGTGCGGGGAGCAGTAGTCATCTTGAAAGATAGAAGCCGCAGCGTTGGTAGTTGCAGCGCGAACCAAGCTCATATCGCAGCATGTCAACGATGGTCACAGGGAAGGAGCCTTGCCGCAAGTGTGGTAAAGCACTGGAATGCGCTTCGCGAACAATGTTCTCGTAGTAGGAGGCCTGCTGGGGGGTTAGGCTCGGCCTGTTTCAAGCCGTTCCATGCGGGTCTTAAGCAGGGTCACGTCCGATTCGAGGGTGCGGATGCGTTGATCGAGCTGGGAGAATGAGAGCCGCAGGATAGCCCGCATTTCTTTGAACTCATCCCGCATCTCCTCGCGGTGATCATGAAGTTCCTGCTGAATGGTTGCATGGCCTTCGGCAATCTGTCGGATATCGCTTCGAAGTGATTCGGTGATAACGCCAAAGTGCCGCTTGAGTTCTTCCATCTGCTCGGCGTTCATAGCTCGTCTGTATATTCTCTTCGCGTGGAAAATGCAACGTGAAGTTTTGCAAGTAGTACGAAAAGGCCTCGTCTATGTGGCTTGAGTGAACAGTGTTTCAGAGGGGTAAAGAGCACGCATCCTGCTAGCCTGTTTTCTTCAGCTGCTCACTCGAAACTGTGTCGGGATGGGGGACGATATTGACCCCGTTCCTGCCGCGGCTTTTGACACGATAGAGGGCGTAGTCGGCCATCTTGCGTATGTGTTCAGAACTCAACGGGTGATCGGCGGACCAGATTGTCGCCCCGATGCTTACCGTAATGGGGAGCGCCCCGCTTGTGGTATCGAAGGGCCTGTCGCCGATGGCACTCCGAAAACGTTCGGCGCACTCCTGTAGGACGTTCAAGTCACAATTGGGGGCCACAATCAAGAATTCTTCTCCCCCGACGCGTCCGACGTGGTCGGAGCGTCGGGCAGTTTCGCGAAAGCGCCGTGCGGCTTCTTGAAGGACGAGATCGCCCACGGGATGTCCGTAGGTATCGTTCACTTTCTTGAAGTGATCCAGGTCGGCGATGAGGACTGCCACCGGTTCATGACTACGTTGAGCCCGCGACAGTTCCTGGCCCAAGATCGTAAGCGTCGTGGAGTGATTCAGCAATCCGGTCAGCGAATCGTGTCGAGCCTGTTCCTTGGAATCGTGAAGCAGTAGCAGATTCTGAATCGCGGTACCGGCCTGGCCGGCAAGGGTCAGTACCGTCTGCTCGTCCAGCTCGCTGAACCTGTCTGCGAGTCCCTGTTCGATGACTTTATTCGCGAGAAACAGTCGGCCGAAGAATCGGCTTTGGCATCGTATTGATACGCCGAGGAATGAGGTCAGTGATGCATAGTCCGCAGGAATTCCGTGGGCAGCCCAGTGTTTCGTGAGATGGTCCAGACGGATAACTCCGTCTTCGTGTGCTAGGGATCCCCCCACAGCCTGTTTAAGCAGAATGGTCTGAATGGTATGGGCCGCTGGTTCATCGATTCCAGAGGTCAGGAAGCTGGTCGTCTTGTGCATGTTGTCGTGGTAGACCTCCAAGGCCGCATAACGTGCGCCGCTGTTTTCTTTTGCGAGATGAAGGATGTGGTGCAGCAGTCCGTCGAGATCTTGCTGCGCGGATAATGTCTGGGCAGCGACGACTAACGTATGGAGAGTCTCCGTTCGTTTCGTGAGCGCCGCTTCTGCCTCGGTGGCCCTACGAGATTCGCGTTTCGCGATGTCCCATTCTCCGTGAAGCGCTTTCATCATTCCCAGCACAAGACCAAATAAGGGGAGAAGAATGAGAATGGCGAGGAACGACAATTCTCCGAGGAATGAGTGAATGGGGGTCAGGAGACTATCCCTGTCCACATGTATCAAGATGCCCCACCGTAATGGCGGGTCAGCACGGGCGATGTTGACTTGCGCATAGGCTGTGAGGAGGGAAGATCCGCGTTGAAGGTGGGTCTCTTGGATGAACCCCCGCTCCTGATTTCTCACCAGAGTTGCAGAAGGATATCCGACTGGTTTCAAATCGAGGTGACCTTCTCCTCGTTGCGTCGAGTCGCCGATCAAGTTGCCCTTTTCGTTGAGGAGCTGATATTCAAGATGCGATGCGTCTGTCCACTCGACATTCTTAAGTACTTGCATCGTGTCGTCGAGGATCTGCATCAGTGAAGGGACGCCTACGACGGCCGCGATCGCTCCGATAAATCTTCCATCGGGACTACGCAGGGGAGCGATTACCGTAAACGCGGAGGTGCTTCCGAACTCCTCGTCGACCCGCGGATCTAGAATTCTGACACCGGTGATGGTGCGTGCCAGTTGGAACCAGTGGCTTTGACTCCGATCGAGAGAGGTCTTTGAGGTATCGGTAGCCGCGACGATTCTCCCGTGGGAGTCTGTAATGCCAATCCACTGATAGGCTGGATGAGCCTGCGCCTTGTCGCGGAGATATTGTGTCAGCGCCTCCGGGTTCTGGTCTCGGGTGAATGGAGCGTTGGAGAGCAGTTGAATGTCGCTGTATCGCTCCAGGATCATCATGTCCAATTTACTGGCGGCATCCGTGGCCGCTTGCACCAGGCTGTGGCCGCTAGATTGAATCAAACGATCTTGGACCGTGTATGCGGCCCATCCCAGCAAGAGGAGCGTAAGCAGCCCACAGAGGGCTACCATGGAACCAATCCATGTCTGATGACGGTTCATCCATGCAGGGAATCGGTCTACCTTGAATGAAACGTGACCCGGTCTACTCACAGCAGAAGACGAATCCTTGGAGAGGTTGGGGGTCGGGGCGGTTTGGCTTTGGCTTTCCATTCAAGTCTTGCTTTGTTCCAGGCCGCTCTGCGGTGGATGGACTCATCATAGAGTAAATACCCAGCGAGGCAAGAAAAGTGCCGATTATTGCGCGAGTAAAGGCCTGATATTGTCTCTGAAAACAATATGATGAAAGGGGAACCAGGGGGGGCAAAATGGGGAGCAAAAGGGGCTTCTACGGCCTGTTGGCGCATTTTGCGGAGTCTCCATTGCCGCACAGTACGAATGCAGGAGTAGACCCAAGACTTTTGGGGGGTCTGTTGAAAATCTAATGACCGACAGAGAGAGTGGAGTATTATACCCTACTGATTATCAATGCATCGACAGGGTTGCCTATTGTGGGGGGTGCCGATAAGGTGAGGGCATCTCCTGCTAGGTTCGTACAAGACACGACTCAACGGTGGCTTGTCGCTGTGAATACGTGAGCAAAGGCTTTGATCGACCCTGGTTCTGTCCGGTTGTTCGGTCAGTTGCGTTTGTGTGACTGACCGAAACAAATTGGATAAGCCGGGTGCAGTACTGGCTAGATAGACCAGGTCCGGGTCTTACTGCGCAATAGTGATGCGTAGGCCGTTCGGAACGGGAGGCACTGTCAAAGGAGGAGGCGGGGGTGGTGCGGGGGCAGTAGTAACCGTGAATGTCACCGGCACGCTGACCAACGAGGCCCCGGTGGCACTGAGCGTGATCATGCCATTATGGGTACCGGGGCTTGTGGCGCCAGTTATCACACTCACGATTACAACGCCGTTGTTTGTGCCGGATGCCCGACTCAGCGTCATCCATGGGACATTATCGGTTGTGGTCCAGCTGAGCGTACCGCTCCCTGTGTTGCTGATGCTCAGGGTCTGGGTTGTAGGGTTCGCCCCGCCCTGCGTTGCAGTAAAGGAAAAGCTCGTCGGGCTTGCCCCGATAGCCGGTTGCGTGACCGGAGGTGGTGCTTCGGTAGGGGTGAAGGTTGCGAGGTTGCTGCCGCCGGACTCATTATTGGCCTGATCATAGGCCGTAACGAAATAATACTGAATCACTGTCGGCGTTCCGATATTGAAACTTGTCACCTTTCCCAGCGTGATGAGGATTGTCGCCGTGCCGGACGTGAGCGTGCAGGGTTGTTGACTGCATTGATAGACGCGATATCCTGCCAGATCCGGTTCAGTATTGGCGGTCCAGGTCAACGTGGCACCCCACACGGTACTCGACCACAACACAAGAACGGCGGCGATGGTTCTTACCCAGTTCAAGCTCATGCTCCCCTAACAGATTTTTCGGCAGCAGCCACACCGATTCCCGAGTCGGTAGCTGCTCTGGTGCAGGTGTCTATATGAAATTCTCCACTGACCGGGTCATCCGAGCAGAGGTCGAAGATGATGAGCCAGTGACCCTTTCGCACCATTTGTTCCCTTAACTAGCAAGGTACATGCCGTCGAGGAGCAAGAAAATCAGGTGGAAAATCAAGAAAATCAGCTGCAGCGAGAGGAATACCGATGGAGCTCAGGAAATGCTGTTCGAGATTGGCAGCGATGCTGAGCAAATCATAGCATTTATAAGAAGATAGATGATGTAGCCGTGGGCCTACAGATAGGACAGGGAAAAATGAGCGGAGACTCTACATCAACCAGAGAAGGCAGATGAGCAAAATCAGTTCACTGCGCAGGCTAGCCGGCATTATTCATGACTGTTCGTGGCGAAATCGCCAAGCCGCGTCGTGAGACCGGTGCGCGGAGCCCGGAGGGCCTGAGGCGTACGCGTGCACTACGGAGAGGGTCCGAGGGGCGAGCCCGCCGGCCGCCGGCTTGTCGCAACAGCGGATCGGCGATTGCAGCAGAAGAGTCATGAATAATGCGGGCTAAGGTTCTGTCATCTTGGCTTCTTCCCGCAACTGAAACTTAAGAGAAGGATATTCTCTCATGCAGTAGGTGAGCAGTCGTTCAGAGCCGAAGAGCATGACCATCGAACCGTCACGATCGACGAGTCGGCGCGTGTCCTGCGGCCAGTAGATGCCTGCGAGCACGTCGGGATCGCCGCTTATCCAGCGGGCCAGAACAAAAGGCATCCGCTCGACGAGGGTCTTAACCCCGTATTCAGTTTCAAGGCGTGAGGCGACAACATCGAATTGGAGTTCCCCCACGGCGGCTAGGATCGGCTCGCGGCGCACGTGATCCGGTGAATAGAACACCTGCATGACTCCTTCTTCTTCGAGCTGTTGGAGCCCCTTTTGGAACTGCTTTTGTTTCGTGAGGTCCTGGCTTCTCAGTACGCCGAAACATTCTGGGGGGAATTGCGGAATCGCGTCAAAGACGAGGGGACTACCGGAGCAGAGTGTGTCACCGATGGAAAAGAGGCCGGGATTCACGAGACCGACGACATCGCCCGGGTAGGCCTCTTCAATCGTTTCACGGTCACGGCCAAAGAGCCGATGCGGCCGCGTCATCCGGATCTTCCGGTCCAGCCTGGCATGGTACACCATCATGTCTTTCTCAAAACGACCAGACACGATACGCAGAAATGCCATTCGATCGCGGTGTTGAGGGTCCATATTCGCCTGGATCTTGAATACAAAGCCCGAAAACTTGTCATCCGTTGGCTGCACTAAGCCTTCAGAACTCGTGCGGGGCCCCGGTGGCGGTGCGAGCTGCAGGAATGCGTTCAGAAATGGTTCGACGCCAAAGTTCGTGAGGGCGCTTCCGAAGAAGACCGGGGTGAGTTGGCCGGCGAGAAAACGGTCGCGATCGAACTTTGTGCCGGCGCCGGTCAAGAGGGTGATTTCTTCCTGTAGGGGATCGTATGCCTCTCCGAGCATCGCTGCGAGACTTGGATGAGGGAAGGTTTCCACCCTCATCGGCGCCCGGCGTTGGTTATGCAGTGTCCGTTGAAAGAACAGAACTTGAGGCTGGCGAAGATCGTAGAGCCCTTGAAACCCTGATCCTTCTCCGATGGGCCAATTGAACGGGACTGCCGCCATGCCCAATATCTGTTCGATCTCCTCCAGTAGCTCGAACGGATGGCGTCCAGGCTGATCCAGTTTATTGATAAAGGTCATGATCGGGATATGGCGTTTGCGACAGACAGCGAAGAGCTTTTTCGTCTGCGGCTCGATGCCTTTGGCACTATCAAGCACCATCACTGCGCTATCCACTGCCATGAGAGTGCGGTAGGTGTCTTCGCTGAAGTCCTGGTGGCCTGGCGTGTCGAGCAGATTGACCCGTACACCCTGGTAATCGAATTGCAACGCGGTAGATGTGATCGAAATTCCGCGCGCCTGTTCCAATTCCATCCAGTCGGATTTTGCCGCACGCTGGTGCGACCGCGCTTGCACCGCTCCAGCTAGGTGCACTGCGCCTGCGTAGAGGAGGAGCTTCTCGGTCAACGTGGTTTTTCCCGCGTCCGGGTGCGAGATAATGGCAAACGTGCGCCGTCTGGCCGCTTCTCTAGCCAACCCATCCGATGTCGATTTCTCAATCGGCAGAGACATAGGTCTTCCTTTGCTTGCTCACCGGAGTACCAGAAGTATCCGGCAATGTTTTAACACCTGGCACCGGAGAAAACTATAGGTGCCAGGTCATCCTCCTGATCGAGGAACCTGCATGATCGGGAGGGGCTGGAGCCTGCTTGTGTGGTCGTCCCACACGCGGCCCAGAAGGATGGAGGGGAATACCCACGACCATTCTTTTTGTTCGGCAAGGACACGTAAGCAGCGTCGCCTGATAATCCGAGTGTGCCTTGGACTGAGAGACCCTCCGATCTATGGTATTGTCGTGTCTACTCCGCACCAGTTGATTGCGGGTCCCTCATCGGGGTTACAGCTATGGATATTGTCCAACAACGGTTATCGGATACGTTCAATAAATTTTTCGACTCGGAAAAGTCGAGCGGCATTCTGCTGATTATTTGCACCCTGTCCTCGCTCTTGGTGACAAACTCCTCAGTCGGCGCAACATATGTGAGTGTCTGGCACGTGTATGTCGGAGGGCTTAGCCTTGAGCATTGGGTCAACGACGGGCTGATGGCGATTTTCTTTCTATTCATCGGATTGGAACTCGAACGCGAATTGTATAACGGGGAACTGGCACAGTTCAGGAACGCACTGCTACCGATCGTTGCGGCGACCGGCGGGATGGTTGCCCCAGCACTGATCCATTTGTCGATCAATGCAGGAACATCAACGCAAGCCGGATTTGGAATTCCGATGGCTACGGACATTGCGTTTACACTTGGCGTCCTGGCCATTCTCGGAAACCGTGTTCCCGCGTCGCTGAAAGTGTTTGTCGTGGCCTTCGCTGTCATAGACGATTTGGGTGCGATCGTTGTTATCGCCGCCTTCTACACGACGCAACTGTCAGTTTGGTATCTTGTCGGCGCTCTGGGGATTTGGATCCTGCTGGTTGTGTTGAATCGGCTTTTCCGGGTCATGTCCCTCGTCCCGTATGTGCTTGGCGGCGCGTTGATGTGGTTCCTGATGCTGGAGTCAGGCATTCACGCGACGATTGCCGGCGTGCTGCTTGCCTTTGCAATCCCATTCTCTCACAACGATAACGACCTGAAGTCACCTTCCCACCAGCTCGAAGGTTTCTTGCACAAGCCCGTTGCGTTCGTTATCTTGCCGATTTTCGCATTGGCAAATACGGGCGTCGTTGTCGGTACGGACTGGATGTCCAACCTGGCGAGCACGAACAGCATCGGCATTATCGTCGGTTTACTTCTGGGTAAACCCTTGGGTGTGACGTTCTTGTGTTTTCTTGCTGTGGCAAGCGGCCTATCCCGCTTGCCGTCCGATTTGAATTGGCGGCATATCTCAGGAGCGGGAATCCTCGGCGGTATCGGATTTACGATGTCAATTTTCATTGCCAATCTTGCTTTTACCGGAAATGCGGATGTAATAAACGCTGCAAAGATGGCTGTTCTGGTCGCTTCTGTGACAGCGGGAGCCGGTGGATTTCTCTGGCTCAAAGTTTTCAGCAGGCCGGAAATGGCGCGGTCATAAGCCGATTGTCATGGATGAGGCCGCGCGAGTGTCTATCCACGACCGAAGGGATAAAGGGCCATCACGACATCAATTGGTTCTGAAGCTCGGTCGGCGGCTGAAGTCGTTAGAGATTCACTCTCAATCGATTGACAGAGCTGCCGACAAGACAGTAGCCTGACGCCGTTTTCTATCCCTTATCCACCTCGTAGGGTGCTCATATGGCCGAGCCTGAGACGACTAAGCCGGATACCGGTGAATTGATGCGGAAGCTGCACGAACGGCCGCAGATGCCCTTAGCTGAGTGGCTGCGAGCCCCTGCGCATGTGCACTATATCGCGTTTCGCATGAACGACCCGCCGATGCAACGACCGGCGAGTCGGAATGAGTTCAGATATCTTCTGGAGGCCTACAATATCCCTCCGGATGTGACGCTCGTTCGTGATGAGTTTGGGTATGGTGTGAAGGCGGCGGAGACCGGTGATCGGCTGATCGTGATCTGGGAGGCGCACACAGAGTACTACAGCTATCAAATCTGGCACATTCCTTCCGACCAGACTGGGAAGATAACCTGCGGCCCGATGGCGTTTCCGCAGTATCGGTTTCCAATTACTCCGCTCGGTGCGGAAGTGTGCCACCTGGATATCCTGCTCATAACCGAGCCGTTGCCGGCCAGTGAGGTATTGCGTCCGCAGTTTCCAGGCCCGGTCCTGTACGGCAGCCATATTCTCGATGAGGAGACTGCGCTGGTTACCAGCTTCACGCCGGATGAACATGGACGAGAACGTTATTGGGTCAGTGTCGGGTCCGGCAGGTCCAGCAGGTCTCACCTGAAAGACATTGTCGATGCGATTGTCAGAATTGAAACCTACTACCATCTGTTACTCATGCAAAAGCCGTTGTTTATGGCCGCTATCGATCAGGCCTACAAATTTGAGCAGGTGCATTTGAAGCAGCGTGAAATCATCACCGGACATATCGCCCATGCCGATTCCCTGACGCTGCAGCGGTGGCTCAACGGGCTGACGCAAGATTTGTTGAAAACGACCCGGTTAGCCGGCAGGTTGCATTTCGAGCTGTCTTCCTCTGTTCCCTACGACAAGATCGTCCACCGGACGCTGGCGTCGCTCGAGGAACGCACACTCTCACCGTATCGCCCGGTGTCGGACTATGTTCTGAGCGGAATTACGGGGGTGGCGGAGGGCTATCAACAGCTTCTGAAGCGTATTGAAACCCTTCGCAGCGGTTTTGAAGGAGTCATTTCCATCATTCGCGCTCGCGTTGATCTCATGCTCCAATCCCAGAATCTGACACTCTTGGCCAGTGTTGATAAGACAATGAAGAGCCAAGCGATCCTCCAGTATACGGTCGAAGGGTTGTCGGTTATTGTAATCGCCTATTATCTTAGCGGACTCATGGCCTATATCTTCAAAGGACTTTATGAGATGGGGTGGCTCGGTAGTGCGGATATTGCAGCGGCCTTGTTCGTTCCCGTCTCGCTGGGTCTCGCGTTGGGGATTACGATACTCGGACGGAAACTTCTCCGAAAGAAATTTTCCGACGAATCCGCGCCGACAGCATCAGCGAAGCCTCAGAACTGAGCATGCCGGGATGGAGTCTATCAGGGCTGTTATGCTTGTTGACCTGAGCCATGCTGCACTGGCTTGTTCAGGGAGGGCAGACAGACCACAGGAATGACTCTTCGGCTTGATTCCAATCGATTCTTGACCTTGGGCCTCTACCTCGATAGGCTCCTATCATTTCTCCGTGAAATAGGTGCCTATGATTTTTGTCACCGGTGGTGCCGGCTATATCGGATCACATACCTGCGTGGAGCTGCTTGCTGCAGGCTACGACGTCACAGTGTTCGACAACTTCTCCAACAGTCATCCCGAAGCATTAGTTCGGGTGGAACGGATCACCGGGAAAAAGCTCCGCCTGGTTCGAGGCGACATCCGAGACCGCTCTGTGCTCGTGGGAGCGCTGCGCGAGAGCGGGGCCAGCGCGGTGATTCACTTCGCCGGGCTCAAGGCTGTGGGGGAGTCGGTGGCACAGCCGCTGGCCTACTACGACAACAACGTAGTCGGTACCCTCCGCCTCCTGGAAGGGATGGGGGAGTGCGGGGTGAAGACTCTGGTGTTTAGTTCCTCCGCCACCGTCTATGGTGACCCGATTCGATTGCCGATTACGGAAGATCACCCGCTCTCTGCCACCAATCCCTATGGCCGTACGAAGTTGATAATCGAGGAGATCTTGCGCGATCTGCACGGCAGCGACGCATCCTGGCGAATCGGCATACTGCGATATTTCAACCCGGCTGGCGCCCACACCAGTGGATTGATCGGGGAAGACCCTCAGGGCATTCCCAATAATTTGTTGCCCTTTGTCGGGCAGGTGGCGGTGGGGCGACGGGCCTATCTTAGCGTGTGGGGTCATGATTACCCCACTCCGGATGGGACCGGGGTGCGGGATTATATCCATGTGGTGGATTTGGCCTTGGGTCACCTCAAAGCACTGACGGCTCTGGAGCGATCACGAGAGCTGACCGGATGTCTGACCGTGAATTTGGGTACAGGTATTGGTTACAGTGTGTTGGATATTGTACGGGCATTTGAACAGGCAAGCGGGCAGCCGGTGCCTTACAAAATGGCACCCCGACGTTCCGGCGACGTTGCCGCTTGCTATGCCGAACCGCAACGTGCATTGGAGTTATTGGGCTGGCGGGCGGAGCGCGGGCTCAACTCGATGTGTGCCGATGCCTGGCGCTGGCAAAGCGGCAATCCCAACGGGTATACAAGCTGACCCCTCGACGCGCAGAGGGGTATTTGGTTTGTCTCGTTTGTTTGGTCGAACAAAACTAACCAGATGAACCAAATAAGCCAGACCAACCTGTCTCACTCGGGGCAATCGATGAGATAGCGAGGTCGCGTGGGCGGGTCGGTGGCGATTTCTTGGGTATGGCAGGGGGGAAGATCTTCCTTCAGCCGCTTCAAGAGCCTGAGAACCTTCATGGCCGTCGGCACCTCGCATATCCATAGGTATGTGCCTGACTCCAGGTCTTCGAAATGTCGTTGCACGCGAAATCCCGGGTATTCCATGAAATATGCGGATAAGAATCCTCCAATGGCCTGCACCACCCAAGGGTGAGCGGTGGCATAGCGGTAGCTGACTCGAAGCTCGACCACTTGTACTGGCTCTTGCTCATCCATCGTTGTTAGCGATTATAGCTTCTTGGAAGAGTGGAATCGCCATAATTCCTTCTGCTGCTCCTGCCTCTCTTGACCCCTTCCAGCTCTCAGCGTAGGGTCTTGCTCTGTATAGGTGTCGGTGGCTCGGCTCACGTTGTTCATGCGTAGTGCCCGAGATATGATCGATTCAATGCCACGTGAGTCTTCAAACAAGAGCATTGCTATTATCGGAGGAGGGCCGGCCGGGCTCATGGCTGCGGAGGCGGCGAGTGCTGCCGGGGTGCCGGTCGATCTCTATGACACCATGGCATCGGTCGGTCGAAAGTTTCTCCTGGCTGGTAAAGGCGGCCTGAATCTGACGCACTCGGAGCCCTCTCACAGGTTTCTCTCGCGCTATGGGGCTCGGCATGCGGAAATCGCGCCGCTGCTCTCGTCGTTCGGACCTAATGCGGTTCGGATCTGGGCCCGTGGCCTCGGCATCGAAACGTTTGTCGGCTCTTCCGGGCGCGTGTTTCCCACTGATCTCAAAGCAGCGCCGTTGCTGCGCGCGTGGCTGCGCCGGTTGCGCCAGGCTGGTGTTCGATTTCACATGCGTCATCGGTGGATTGGCTGGGACGAGCAGGGGGCTCTGCGTTTTGCCACGCCGAAGGAACACCGGTCTGTCCAGGCCGGCGCGGTGGTACTCGCGCTCGGAGGAGGCAGTTGGCCAAAACTCGGGTCCGACGCTTCATGGGTGCCGCTGCTGGCGAAACGAGGACTTCACATTGCGCCGTTGCTACCGGCGAACTGTGGTTTCGACGTGGGCTGGAGCGAGCATTTCCTGAAAAGGTTTGCCAGGCACCCGGTCAAATCTGTGGCGGTTGTCGTGCGGAATGATGACGGCGCTGAATCCCGGCACCGGGGAGAATTTGTGATCACGGAGACCGGAGTGGAAGGCGGGGTGATCTATACCGTGGCTACCGCTCTACGCGACGAAATTCTGGTAAAGGGCACGGCCACCTTGTATCTCGATCTGGCACCCGATCGCGATGTCCACGACCTGACCCACGACTTATCGAAGCCTCGCGGCAAACGCACAATGGCGACCCATCTTCAACGGCAGGCCCATATCGAAGGTGTGAAAGCGGGGCTGCTTCGTGAAGTGATCGCGAAAGAAGATCTCAAGGACCCGGCGCGTCTGGCCTCGGTCATTAAGTGCTTACCGCTGCGACTCGTGGCAGCGCGCCCGCTGGAGGAAGCGATCAGCACGGCCGGCGGGGTTGTTTTCGAGGCGCTTAATGATCAGCTGATGATCCGTGCGTGTCCGGGCCTGTTTTGCGCCGGTGAAATGTTGGATTGGGAAGCGCCGACGGGAGGGTACTTATTGACTGCCTGCTTAGCCAGTGGGCTGGTTGCGGGCGCCGCGGCTGCAGCGTTTATCGAACAGCGGCAGCGAGTCCGTTGACAGTTCCGATGGATCGGTATTTCTGGTCACGTTGTGCCAGCAGTTGAGGGAGAGGAAGGTCATTGAGTTGGGCAAGCTGGTTGCTGAGGGACTTGGCGATACGTTCGGTGATGGCATTGAGATCCCGATGGGCTCCCCCGAGGGGTTCCGGAATCACTTCATCGACGATATGGAGATCGACGAGATCTTTCGCTGTCATCTTCAGGGCAGAGGCGGCATCGGGAACTTTCGCCGGGTCATCCCACAATATGGCGGCACAGCCTTCCGGCGAGATAACTGAATAGACACCATGTTCCAACATCAGGATACGATCAGAAACGCCTAATGCCAGTGCTCCGCCGCTGCCTCCTTCGCCGATCACGATGGAAATAATCGGGACTGCGAGACGGGACATTACAAATAAATTGCGGGCGATGGCTTCAGCTTGGCCGCGCTCTTCTGCCCCGATGCCAGGGTAGGCGCCAGGCGTGTCGATAAAGGTCACGATCGGGCGCCCAAACTTTTCGGCCATCTTCATCAGGCGTAAGGCTTTTCGATAGCCCTCGGGGTTCGGCATTCCAAAGTTTCGTTGCATCCGTTCTTTGAGGGTCTTCCCTTTTTGATGGCCGATAACCATGATCGACCGATCGTTGTATGTGGCAAAGCCTCCGACAATGGCACGATCATCGCCGAATGAACGGTCGCCATGGAGTTCAAGGAAATCCCTAAATAGAAAACCGATGTAATCGAGGGTACTGGGTCGTTGGGGGTGACGGGCGAGTTGCGTTCGCTGCCAGGGAGTCAGTTTGCTATAAAGGCTATGCTCGACCTGAGCCAGTTTGATCCGCAGCTTACGGATTTCATCCTGCGATTTTCCGGCAGGAGCGGTTGCCAGTTTTTCGATCTTTTCTTCGATCTCGCGAATCGGCTTTTCAAATTCGAGATAATCGTGCATAGGCGTCTAAGTGGTTTGTTTTGTTGATCTGGTTTGTTTGGTTTTTTGGTTGAAAGAAACGAACCTGATGAACCAAATAAACTAAACAAACCAAATAACAGTCTTGAGTTAGAGACTACGATAGCAGAAAAATGGCACCTTTGCCTAGCACTTCTTCAACATCTTCCACAAATCGTTCACTGGGGGTGACCGTGAGACGGGGGAGGGGGGCCGTTTCGGCTTCCAGCGCTGAATCCATCAGGAACGTGAGCGAAACGGTCGTATTTCCAGGGTGACGCCCAATGACCTCGCGGAGGCGCGGCAACTGTTCTGTCATATTGGGGTGATCCACCAGTCGTATATGGACTCGCTTGATGGTTTGGGTCTGCAGCTCAACGAGGGGTTCAATTTTACTCCCTCGAATCTTCGTGCCTTTCTCTCCCCGGTCTACTGTGCCGGTGATGCGCACGAGTCGTTCCGGGACAAGCAAGTCTGCGGCATGTTTATAGAGATCCGGAAAGACGATGATTTCAACCACGCCTTGGAGGTCTTCCAGGGTCAGATAGGCCATCCGGTCGCCCTTCTTGGTCAGCATGCTCTTTACGGTCGTGATAATACCGCAGAGTTTTACCTCCCGACCGTCCGGCAATTCCGGCAGGTTCATGGTCGAGGCGGTCGCGAGTGCCTGGATGGTAGCCTCATAGCGAGCCAGAGGGTGGGACGAAATATAGAAACCGGTCAACTCCCGCTCCTGTTTCAGTCGCTCGGATTGGTCCCATTCAGGAATGTTGGGCAGAGGCGGCATGGCTGGATGCTCGGCCGAGTCTCGCCCTCCCAGCTCATCCCCGAAAATGTTCGTCTGCCCCAGCTCCCGTTCCCGCTGTGCTGCCGCACCGTCTTCGACAGCTTGATCCAGGACCGCAGCCAATTGAGAACGTTTCGCGCCGGTCGAATCGAAGGCGCCGGTCTTGATCAACCCTTCCAGCATCCTCTTGTTGACTTTGTGGAGATCGACGCGTCGGCAGAAGTCGAAGAAAGATCTGAAGGGGCCCGCTTGATTCCGAATCGCGATGATTGATTCGACAGCGCCCTCGCCGACATTCTTGATGGCTGCCAAGCCGAACCGGATGGCATGCTCCGCCACGGTGAAGTTCTTATAGCTTTCGTTGACGTCAGGAGGCAGGACCTTGATGTTGAGGTCACGGCATTCCGTGAAGTAGGCGACGAGTTTGTCGGCGTTGCCCATGTCGGTGGTCATGAGGGCAGCCATGAACTCGGTCGGATAGTGCGCTTTCAAATAGCCGGTTTGATAGCAGATGACGGCATAGGCGGCGGCGTGCGATTTGTTGAAGCCGTAGCCGGCGAATTTCTGGATCAGTTCGTAGAGCTTGTCCGCCTTCTTTTCCGGGATCTTGTTCGTTTTGGCGCCGGCGAGGAACTGGGCGCGCAGCCTCTCCATCTCCTCCGGCTTCTTCTTGCCCATCGCGCGTCGGAGGATGTCGGCTTGGCCCAGCGAGAAGCCCGCCACCTTGTTGGCGATCGCCATCACCTGTTCTTGATAGACGATGACCCCGTAGGTGTCCTTCAAGATCGGTTCGAGTTCCGGCACCTCGTAGACGATTGGAATCTTGCCCTGCTTGCGTTTGATGAAGTCAGGAATCAAGTCCATTGGGCCGGGACGATAGAGCGCGATAATGGCGATGATGTCCTCGAAGCGGTCCGGCTTCAGGCCGGTCAGCAGGTCTCGCATCCCGGAGCTTTCCAGCTGAAAGAGACCGATTGTTTTTCCCGAGGAAAGGAGGGCAAAGGTCTTGGAGTCGTCGAATGGTATCTGTTCCATGACCAACGGTGGCTGTCCGGAATGCCGTTCATTGATCAACGTCTCGGCCCGTTTGATCATAGTCAGAGTCTTGAGGCCCAGAAAGTCGAATTTGACGAGCCCGATTTTTTCGACGTCTCCCATCGAATATTGGGTGACAATTTCATCGTTGGCTCCTTTATAGAGCGGCACGTGGTCCGTGAGGGGACCTTCAGAAATCACCACGCCGGCGGCGTGAGTCGAGGCATGTCTGGCCAGCCCTTCGAGTGAACGGGCAATGCCCATCAGTTCTTTGACCCTTGTGTCGGTCTCAACGAGCTCGAGCAGCTTCGGTTCTTGGTCCAGTGCCTGCTGGAGCGTCATGTTGAGCTGATTCGGCACGAGTTTGGCCACGCGATCGACTTCGGCATAAGGGATTTCCAGCACACGCCCCACATCACGGATTGCGGCTTTTGCTCCAAGCGTCCCGAAGGTAATGATCTGGGCGACATGATCTTTGCCATACTTGTCGACCACATAATTGATGACCTCGCCCCGGCGTTCCATGCAGAAGTCCATGTCGATATCCGGAAGCGAGACACGCTCGGGATTCAGGAACCGTTCGAAGAGAAGCGCATACACAAGGGGGTCGAGGTCCGTGATGCGCAGCGCGTAAGCGACGAGGCTCCCGGCGGCGGACCCGCGCCCTGGGCCGACCGGAATATTGCGTGAGCGTGCAAACTTGATGATGTCCCATACGATGAGAAAATAGCCGGCAAATCCCATCGAGCAGATGATCGTCAGTTCCTCACGCAGGCGAAGCTCATAGGTGACCGGCAGGATCTGGCTGGATCGTTCTTGCAATCTGGCCGCCAACCCCTTCAGCGCCAGGTGCTCCAAATAGGTTTCTCGCGTGAAGCCTTCGGGAACTGTGTACTGCGGAAGATGTGTGGTATTCAGCGCGAGTTGAAGGTCGCAGTTGTCTGCAATCCGGCAGGTATTGGCAACGGCATTGGGGAATTCGATAAAGGCAGCCGTCACTTCTTCTGTCGATTTCACATAGAGCTGATCCGTATCGAACCTCATGCGCGTCTTGTCGCTGATGGTCTTGCCGGTTTGGAGACACAGCATCAGCTCATGCGGGCGGCAGTCTTCTTTTTTGAGATAGTGACAATCGTTCGTGCCGGCCAGAGGGATATCCATCTTCTTGGCAATCTCGAGCAAGCCGGTATTTGCCACTCGTTGGTGTTCCAGCCCGTTCGCCTGTACTTCGAGATAGAAGTGCTCCTTGCCGAATATTTCCTGAAACTCACTAGCCACAGCCATCGCGCCGACCATGTCTTTCTGGCCGATCAGGTAAGGAATCTCGCCGCTCAAGCAGCCGGACAAAGCGATCAGTCCTTCATGGTGCTCTTTTAGAATCTCCTTGTCCATCCGCGGCTTATAGTAGAATCCTTCAAGGTATGCTTTGCTTACTAGTTTGATCAAATTCTGATAGCCGGTGAGGTTTCGAGCAAGGAGAATCAGGTGGTAGTAGTCATTGTGGGCGAGCCCGCTGTCTTTCTTCGCATGCCGGCTACCCAGCGCCATGTAGGCTTCGCAGCCGATGATGGGCTTTATGCCCGCATCTGTGGCTTTCCGGTAGAACTCGATGGCGCCGAACATATTGCCATGATCGGTCATGGCGACAGCCGGCTGGCCAAAGGCCTTGATCTGTTGCACGAGCGGCTCGATCTGATTCGCACCGTCTAAAAGACTGAACTGGGTATGGAGATGGAGATGCACAAAGGACGAAGCCATGCCGGATTCTAGGAGTGCTGGGAGGGGATGTCAAACGAAGAAGCGGGGAGCAGCCAGGTGCCCTTCTTGCTCGCAGAACAGAGGACGGGATGGAGCCTGATGATCTTCTATGCTCGCGCAACGCGCGGTCGAGGACTCCCCTCGTTGGACGCGCGCAGCGGAAGATCAATCAGCCCCCATCCCTAGAGAGAAAACGAGCACGCTTGGAGGTAGCATACATATCGTTCGATGCGCGCAGTGAAGGGCAGCCTGGGCCACTCCCCCAGCTCCGGTCCCTGAGAGAGGGAGAATGATAGTTGAATGATGTTTGACGGGGTGAGGGAATGCTTCAATAATACGGATGACGTTCTCTTCAGCACAAATTTTAACGAGCAGACTCTGGATCGGTGTCTATACAGATCCTGAAAGGAGTTTCTCATGGCAAGGGGCAAAGCGACAGCTGGAAAGCCGAGGAAGCCCTCCGCTGCAGGTATCCCGATACGCAACGTGGTCCCCGACCGGCTTGATCTACGTGACAGACTCTATATGCCGCCGGTTGCGGTTGTGCCGGACTTGGCGTTCGAGCCAAAGACCGACATCCCGGTGCTTGATCAGGGACATACCAACGCCTGTACGGGATTCGCACTAGCCACGGTTGTCTGTCACCTCCAGCAAGCAGCCAAACGTAAGCGGAAGGATTGTTGCGTCTCACCCTTCATGTTGTATTCGATGGCGCGGCGTTACGATGAATTTCCCGGGGCGCCGGATATCGACACAGGATCGAGCCTGCGCGGGGCGATGAAAGGTTGGTACAAACACGGGGCCTGCTCGGACAAGCTGTGGCCCTCGGAGACCATGCCGAGTCCCCATGTCACAAAATGCTCGGACGATTGGTGGCTCGATGCCGTGCAACGTCCGCTCGGGGCCTACTACCGCGTCGACACGCGATCGGTTACCGATATGCACGTCGCACTCAACGAGATCGGTATTCTCTATGCCAGTGCCGTGTGTCATTCAGGTTGGGAAGAGGGATTCAAGCAGACAGCACATTCCAAAGCCGGGTACTGGATGATTCCAGATCGCAAGGCAAGCCCCAGTGACGGCGGCCATGCCTTTGCGATCGTCGGCTATAACCAAGACGGGTTCATTATCCATAACTCGTGGGGGACTGCTTGGGGAACGGAGGGTCGCGCCGTATTATCGTATGAAGACTGGCTCGACCATGCCATGGACTGTTGGGTGGCCCAACTTGGGGTAGTGACTGAGTTGCATCTGATGATTGCACACTCGCCCACCCTGCGTCTGGATGCCGGTAGGGTGCAGCTGGCCGGCGAGCCTTCGTTACGCAAACGCGAGATTAGCCCCTTTATCATCGATATGGAGAACAATGGCCGTCTCAGTAACACCGGTGATTTTCGCACACAGGAATCCGACCTCACGGCGCTGGTCACGGACCATCTCGGCATGGCTCGAGCAGCATGGGGGTTGGGCAAGAACGACGCCGTCGACATTGCGATTTACGCGCATGGCGGTCTCACGTCCGAAGATGATGCGGGGGAAACCGCAGGAAAATGGATTCCCGCTCTGTATGAACAGAAGATCTTCCCCATCTTTATGATGTGGGAGACGGACCTCTGGTCCACGCTCAAGGCACGCCTTGAGGATGTCCTCAAGGGCCAGGAGCGTCCGACCGGCGGATTCTTCGACGGCGCCAAGAGTTGGTGGAATGAGCGGCTCGAAAAACTACTGGCCAGGCCAGGGACGGCGATCTGGAATGAGATGAAACAAAATGCGGATGTCATCTCCAGTACAGCCGACAGTGGAGGCATGAAGCTCTACAGGGCCTGCCAACAATCGCCCTACTTTGCCGATCTGTCCAAGGTGCGCCTGCATCTCATCGGCCATTCGGCTGGTTCTATCTTGCACAGTCATGTGGTCCATCGAATGGGAGAGCAGGGTTGGACGTTCGAGACTGTGAACTTCATGGCTCCGGCGGTGCGAGTCGACCTCTTCGAGGAGACAGTCCTTTCAGCCATTAAAGCCGGCAAGGTCAAGCGGTTCAATCAGTTCCATCTCTCCGACGATATGGAACAAAAAGACCCGACGTGCAAACCGATCCTTGGCTACAGCCGTTCACTGCTCTATCTTGTTTCGCAGTCGCTCGAACAGGGACGGACAACGCCGATATTGGGCTTGGAAAAATATTTCAACGATATGATGGCATCGAAGCAGTTGGCAAATGTTTATAGTTGGGCGGCGCCAGGCAAGGAGACAAAGAGCACGACTCACGGCGGATTCGACGACGACCAGGTGACGATGAGGAGCGTGATCGCGCTGATGAAGGGGAAATTGTTTTAGCGGGATGCTCAAAAAGGCCGTCCAGCAAGGCCGCAGCGAGTGAAGGCCCGAGGCGTACCCTCTGGGTACGTTGAAGGTCTGAACGATGCGAGAACGATGCTGGCGGACTTTTTCAGCATCCTGTCAGAGACGCTCGCCGTACTTGCGGTAATGTTCCTTCTTGGCTTCCTCGATCCACCTATCCCGTTTAATCCGTTCGGGGGCTGTGTAGAGTTTCTTGGCGACTTTGTCGATGTCCTCCGGCTTCCAGCGTGCGATTTGGATATAGGTGTGCAATCCCATCTTGTTCAACGTCTTGGCGAAGGCAGGACCGATGCCGTGAATCTTACTCAGATCGTCTTTCTGTTGGGCTATGGCTGCTTGCGCCTGCTCCATCTGTAGACTCAGTTGACTTCCACTCTGACGGGTTTGGCGGGGAGCCGTGGTGCCACCATCGGCTTTGATGCGGAGGGCGGCCCGCACTTCGACGAGGCGTTTTCGGAGGCGGGCGATTTCTTCTTCCTTTTCTCCCACCATCTTTGCCTGGCCGACCAGGTCTAGCTTCTGTGATTCGAGTTCTTGAACTTGTCGCTGGAGGTTGTCAATCCGTGTGTCTCGTTCATGCAGGGCCTCTTCATTAAGCTGAAGCTGGGCGGTGAGGTGGTCTTGTGCCGCGAACTGTTGTTGCAGCTGGGCGATCTGGGCTTCGTGCTGGGTGAGGGTCTGGGCATATTGTGTTTCCCACTGGGCCAGTGCCGTCTCTTGCTCTTTCAATAGGGGCTGGAGACGTTCGAGTTCGCTGATTCGCCTGTCTCGTTCAGCCAATTGGTTGTCGAGCTGGTGCAGTGCTGCTCGATGCTCAGTGTCTCGATCGCACAGTTGGACTTCAAGCCAATGGACGCGTCCTTGAGCCGGTTCAAGCTCTTCCACGCGTGCGCGTAGCAGCGCAACCTCTTGGACGGCTGCTTCCAACTCCGTGACCCGATGCTGAAGTTCGTGCCGTTCCTGTGTATTCAATTCCAGGGCCTGCTCAGCGTTCTGCCGTGCGAGGTTGAATTGCTGGATTGTTTCCGCCTGTCTGGCGGCGGCCTCGTCAGACTCGGTTGTACGACGGCGAATCGAGGATTCTCCCACTTCCAGGGATGCCAACTTCTGCGTGCGAACAGCCAATTCCTCTTCAAGTGCCCGGAGGCGGTCGTTTTGTTCCGAGAGTTTCTGACTGCTCGACTGAACGAGCGCCTCCGAGTCCATGACCTTGCTTTCGAGCATGTGCATCGATGCGGCTTGAACTTTCAATTCGTACTGAGCCTTTTCGAGCCGCTGTTCTTTGAGCCGCAGGGTTGCGCTTACGTCTCTGAACTGCTGCGTCGTTTGCCGGGCAGACAAGTATTGCAGCAGCCATCCGATCACACCGCCGATGCCTGCTGCGATGAAGAGACACCCCAGGATCTGGCCGAAGAGTATCGTCATAGGTCGCCAACTCCTTTTACTCGCAATTCGATGCGACGATTGTGTTGAAGGCCGGCCCGCGTTTCTGCTGCCGATAATGGTCGTGAGGCGCCATAGCCGACGGATGTAAACTGATTGGTGAGGCCGTGGCTGATGAAGTAACGACGCACGGCCTCGGCGCGAAGTCGGCTGAGATGAAGATTATAGTCCGCCTGCCCGTAGCGGTCTGTATGGCCTCCAATCTCAATCGTGGTATGGGGGGCCCGGCGTAAGAGCGTGACCAACTGGTCCAATGTGGCGCGGCTGCGGGGGGTTATGGTTGCGGTATTTGAATCAAACTCTATTGAGGCATGAGAGAGAACCTCGTTCAACTTCTTTTGGAGCGATGAGGCGGGGGTCTGGACCGGAGCCTGTACCGGTCCTTGAACCGCCAGAGTATGATCTTCCAGCGTGAGTCCTGTCTGTGTCAGAGGAGCCACATCCCGGAGCAGGGTGGCTTTGGCACGGTCACTGTTCACTCGGCCACTGAGGACGACCGAGCGCCCATCGATGATGATAGAACCACGTTCTGTCATGTGGCCTAATATGGGGAGAGCCTTGGGAACATTGTCGACCCAGGCTGCGGGACCTACTCCCGTATCCACTGATAACTTATCGACGACACGGCCAGGAGTTGCTCCATAGAGTTCTTTCGCGCGCTGAAGGATTGCTGCCTTACTGCGCTGAGTGGGGAGCGAGCCACGGAGAGTCAGGGTTCCCTGTTCTAATTGCGCATGGAAACTGGCAGGGACAGGGGAGGTCGATGCTGCAGGTGGGGGAAGGTCGCGTGGAAGACAGAGGAAGGCAAGGATGGTCAGTGCAACAGCGCCTGCGGCAAGAATCGCTGCACGCATCATGAGTCAGCTCGAGGACAGACTTCTCAATAGTTGAGACCCTACCATACTGCGTCGGCTCATGCCAGACGAGATTGTCCCTCATTTCAGATTTCTTGCGCAAGGTTCTGTTAGGTAGGCACGCGACACTGGTTCACTGAGTGAAAGGGGGCTGCTACGCGTCTCCTTGAACTTCGGGGACCCATTTGTTATCCTGCGCCGGCCCATCGCGAGTCGAATTTTACTCTCCATTTTGGGTCGATCGAAGGAGTTGAACCATGGCCGGCATCAAGCGGGCATTGATAAGTGTTTCAGATAAGACCGGTGTTGTCGAGATGGCCAAGGGACTGGAAGCGCTTGGTGCTGAAATTCTTTCAACCGGCGGAACCGCGAAGGCTCTGCGCGATGCCGGTGTGAAGGTTACGGATGTGGCAGCGTACACTGGTTCGCCGGAGATTCTCGATGGCCGGGTGAAGACGCTCCATCCGAAGATCCATGGGGGGCTGCTCGGTCGGCGGACAGTTCCGGCGCATGTTGAGCAGATGGAGCAGCAGGGGATTGGCCCAATCGACGTCGTCGTGGTCAATCTCTATCCCTTCGAGGCGACGATCGCGAAACCGAATTGTTCATTTGAAGAGGCCATTGAGAATATCGACATCGGCGGCCCATCGATGTTGCGGTCCGCCGCCAAAAACCACGAAGATGTTCTGGTGGTCGTGGCCCCGGCCGATTACCAGCGTGTGCTCGATGCGGCAAAGGGCGGGACTGTGTCGCACGAACTACGGCGCGAGCTGGCGATGAAGGTGTTTCAACATACGGCCCGCTACGACAGTCTCATTGCCGCCTATCTCGAAAAGCAGGTTCAGGGTAGCGAAACCAAGTTCCCGAAAATATTGTCGCTGCAATTCGAGTTGGCGGAGACACTTCGCTATGGCGAGAATCCGCACCAGTTGGGTGCGTTCTACCGCGAACTGAATTCCAACGAACCGTCGGTCTCGCGGGGGAAAATCCTGCATGGCAAAGCCATGTCGTACAACAATTTTCTCGATGCGAACTCGGCGCTCGAACTCGCCAAAGAGTATGACGACTGTGCCGTGGCGATCATCAAGCACAACAATCCCTGTGGCGCTGCGCTTGGGACCACGCCGATGGAAGCCTATGTGAAGGCTCGCGAGACCGATCCGATCTCTGCATTTGGAGGCGTGATTGCCTTTAATCGGGCGGTAGATCTGGCGGCTGCCAAAGAGATTACCTCTACGTTTGTCGAGGTCGTCATTGCGCCTGGTTTTTCAGATGATGCGCTGGCAGAGCTGAAGCGGAAGAAAGATCTGAGACTGCTGGATGTCGGCCCGCTCACGAAAGTGAAGCAGGAGGGCCTCGATCTGAAGAAACTCGTCGGCGGGTTGATTGTGCAGGGTCGGGATTTGGGTGTGCTGACGGATATACGCGCCTTGCAAGTCCCGACGATGCGTAAACCGACGGATGAGGAATACGCAGCCTGTGCCTTCGCCTGGAAGGTCTGCAAGCATGTCAAGTCGAACGCGATTATCTATGCCAAGCCGGGCCAGACGATCGGGATCGGTGCCGGCCAGATGAGCCGGGTCGATTCCGTCAAGCTCGCGGCAATGAAGGCGCAAATGCCGGTGAAGGGCTGCGTGATGGCATCGGATGCCTTCTTTCCCTTCCGTGATGGACTGGATGCGGCAGCGCAAGCCGGGATTACGGCGGTCATACAGCCTGGGGGTTCGATCCGTGATGCTGAGATCATCAAGGCCGCGGATGAACATGGGCTCGCGATGATCCTCACGGGCATGCGCCACTTCCGCCACTAACGGATGTTGAAACGACTCTCCAGCGTCGTTCTCGGCTCGGCAAAATCCTCAACGTAGCCCTGAGGCTACGCTTCCGGTTTTACCTTCGCCTGCGGCCTTGCTGGAAAGCCGTTTGAACATCCTCCGAAGAAAGACTTCACGCTGAAGGCTATCCAGTGAAAATTCTTGTCGTCGGCAGTGGCGGACGCGAACACGCGATGGTGTGGGCGCTCGCGCGCAGTCCCCGCAAACCTACCTTATACGCTGCGCCAGGCAATGCAGGAATTGAATCGCTCGCAACCTGTGTGCCGATTAAGGCAGATGACGTTGCCGGGCTGAAGACGTTCGCCCAGTCAGAGAAAATCGATCTGACGGTCGTGGGACCCGAAGCTCCGCTCGCGTTGGGCATTGTCGATGAATTTCGCCAGTCAAGGCTGAAAATATTCGGCCCGACGAAAGGCGCAGCACGGATCGAAGCGAGCAAAGCCTTTTCTAAAGAGGTGATGGCCAGCGCGAGAATTCTCACGGCGAGGGCGCAAAGTTTCGATCGGGTTGCCTCTGCCTTGGCCTATCTCGATCAGCATGAACTTCCCGTGGTGGTGAAGGCTGATGGATTGGCGCAAGGGAAGGGGGTGGTGGTTGCAACGACGCATGAAGAGGCGAGACAGGCCGTCCGCGACTCGATGGAGTATGCCGTGTTTGGTCAGGCTGGTCAGCGGGTGTTGATCGAACAGTTTCTGGACGGCGAGGAACTGACGATCATGGCCTTCACGGACGGCCGGACGGTGGTGCCGATGTTGCCGGCGCAAGACCATAAGCGACTAGGCGATGGCGATGCCGGGCCCAATACCGGAGGCATGGGGGCTTATTGTCCTGCGCCTCTAGGCACTGTGGCTTTGTGCGAAGAGGTGGCCAAGCGGGTTCTCTATCCTGCCGTCCAAGCTCTCTCGCGCATGGGTTGTCCGTTTCATGGCGTCTTGTATGCCGGTCTCATGGTCGTGCAAGGGATACCGTACGTTCTAGAGTTTAACGCTCGAATGGGGGACCCGGAGACACAGGTCCTACTGCCCTTACTCAAGACTGATTTCCTGGAGATCGTCGAGGCTGTGGTCGAACATCGGCTCGATCAGCTGGTCGTGGACTGGCATAATGAGACGGCGGTATGCGTCGTGATGACATCGGGAGGCTATCCTGGTGCGTACGAGGTTGGTCGTACGATTCACGGACTGCCCGCTGAGACCAATAAGGAGTCGATGGTGTTTCATGCTGGTACAGGACGTACCGGCAGCGAGATCGTGACGGCCGGGGGCAGGGTCTTGGGGATCACGGGATGTGGAAAGACCCTGGCAGAGGCACAAGCGGAAGCCTATCGCGTGACCCGGATGATTTCATTTCAAGATGCCCACTATCGGACGGATATTGCGCATCGCGCATTTGTGCGCCATGCGTAATGCAATATCGGCCTGATGGTTCCTGCCATGGCAAAGATTGAGCGCTACGTGGCGGCCACCGTTCCTGTGCTTGCTGATCGGGTTCGTTGTGTCCTTGGTGAGAGCGGGCTGATTTCTCTGCCAACGGAAAGTTTCTACGGCCTTGCTGCGGCGCCGTTCGATGAGCAGGCACTTGCCAGGTTGTGGGCGGTCAAGGGCCGGTCGGAGGGCAAACCGATTCTCGTGCTGATTGGGGAGAGGCATCAATTGGCCCCGTTCGTTCAGACCATTCCACGAGCAGCACAAGCACTGATGGATGCCTTCTGGCCAGGACCGCTCACCATCGTCTTTCCTGCCGCACCGGGACTCTCCCATGCGGTGACTGCGGGAACTGGCTCAGTCGGCATCCGCCTCAGTGGGTGTGAGCCTTTGGTGGATCTCTTGCGTCGCGTCGGGCCAGTGACCGGTACCAGTGCGAATCGTGAAGGTATGCCGCCTCCCAGGACAGCTGAAGAAGTCCAGGACTGCCTTGGGGAAGTGCTTGATCTGATCATTGATGGCGGGCCGACTCCTGGGGGGCAACCGTCCACAGTTATCGATGTTCAAGGCTCGATCAGAATTATTCGCAATGGGCTAATCGGACGAGAGGCCATCGCATCACAGTTGGCTGTCTCCGGCCTGCATCTGGAAGCAGAGTGCCTATGAAGTCGGCGGTACCGTTCTCGTGGAAAGGAGAATGAGATGACTCAAACAATGATGGTCCGTAATCTCGTTGCGGTGGTGGCTGTGACGGTAGTCTCGATGGGTTTATCCGGGTGCGATTACTGGCCCCCGGCCCTTCAAACACAAATCGAGCAGCTGCGCTCTGAACTGCAGATGGTGACCATGGAAAAGACGCAATTGCAGAATCAACTTGCATCCATTACGAAGGCGAAAGATGATTTGCAGGCCCAAGTCGATGACCTCTCTCGGGCGAGTCGTGATAAGTCGGTGATGATCAACAGCTTGCAAAATAGTTTGACCGCTTCGCAGGGACGGCTGGCGAAGTCGGCAAAAGTAGCAGCACCGAAAGCTCCTGCCGTCAAGCCCACGACGAAGACCAAGCCGAAGGCTCCCGCTACCAAGAAGAAAGCGCCAGCCCCAGCCAAGGATACGCGCGCGCGCTAACGGGGCCTTTCCTGTACAAGCTATTTGGTTGTAGGGGAGGATGGCGCGGCTGTTGCTGTGTTTGACGGGCCGGAAGTCGTGCTTCCTGGGGTGCTTGCGGGAGCGGGCGTGGAGGAAGGAGCTGGCGTCGCGGGACTTGTCGCTGTCGTCTTTTCTGATGCGCTTGGCGTTGCCTCTTTCTTTTCTCCGGCTGTCGGCGCCGGTGCTTCATTGCCCGGTGACGGCTTCAGTTTGTCCGAATAATCAGTGACGTACCATCCGCTCCCCTTAAACATGATGGCGGGCGATGAAATCAGTCGCTGCACACGCTTCCCGCATTGTGGACAGACGGTGAGCGGGTCGTCCTTCATACCTTGTTTGATTTCGAACCTTTCCGCACAGGCCTCACACTGGTACTCGTAGATAGGCACGTTTCCTTTCCTCCAACTGGCCGGGTTTGTTTTGTTTATTTGGTTGATTTGGTTTGTCCAGTTAGTCTCAGTCAACCAAACAAACGAGACAAACCAAATAAACGAAATAACGGTCTTCTTCCGTTAAGTCAGCTGTTTGAACGCCGCGTCGAGACGATCCATTCCTCGGACGATCGTGTCCATACTGGTGGCATAGGACAGTCGAATATGCTGGGTGCTCCCAAATGGCTCACCAGGCACCACGGCGACCCTGGATTCTTGAAGCAAGTAGTTTGCCAGATCGGTCGGCGTTGCGACTGTTCCGGTTGGGCTTTGTCGTCCGAGCAGCCCACCCACATTGGGAAACGCATAAAATGCACCGGTAGGCATTCGACAGCGAACGCCGGGCATCGCATTCAGACGCTCGACTATGGTACGTCGCCGTCGATCAAACTCTAACACCATTTTTTCTGTAAACGCACCACCTTCACGCAAGGCGACGACAGCAGCTTTCTGTGAAATCGAACAGGGATTGGACGTGCTCTGACTCTGAATGTTTGCCATGGCGTTCAGGAGGTCTTTAGGACCAGCGGCATAGCCGATCCGCCATCCAGTCATCGCATAGGCTTTGGAGACACCATTGATCAGGACGGTACGGGCTGCGATCTCCGGTCCTAATGAAGCAATGCTCGTGTGTGTCACGCCGTCGTAAATGACCTTTTCGTAAATCTCGTCTGAAATAAGAAGAAGATCCCGACGGAGTGCCAGCTCAGCGAGGCGTTCAAGTGTCTTCCGATCGTAGGTTGCCCCTGTTGGATTGCAGGGGCTATTGATGATAATGGCCTTGGTGCGGACTGTAATGAACCGTTCCAAATCATGGACATCAATGGCGTACCCGTCTTCCTCACGGGTCGGAAAGAACACCGGCGTCGCGTCGTTCAGGAGGGTTTGGTCGGCATAGGAGACCCAATAGGGAACGGGAAGGATGACTTCGTCGCCCGCTTCAAGGAGCGCTTCGGCAAGGTTGTAGAGTGAATGTTTGGCGCCACACGAGACGAGTACTTGAGACTTTTCGTACCGGATTCCCTGCTCGGCCTGAAGTTTGTCGATAATCGCTTGCCGCAGTTCGTCGATGCCTGATGAGGGCGTGTATTTCGTAAACCCCGCGCGAATTGCGGCTTCTGCTGCGGCTTTGACCGGTTCCGGTGTGTCGAAGTCAGGCTCTCCAGACGAAAAATCGGCGACGTCAATCCCGCGTGCGACCATTGCCTTTGCGGTTGCGGCCATGGCTAAGGTGGGGGAGGGGGTAATTCGCCCCGCTCGTGCAGCAAGCTTCATGTTTTCAAGCTCCTAATCCGGTTTTGCAGTTGGCGCGCAACTTCGGGATGCAGAAACTCCGTGAGCGCTCCCCCGTGGTTGGCCACCTCTTTAATGATGGTTGAGGATAAATATGAATACTCTTCGCTGGGCATGAGGAATACGGTCTCAACCTGTTTGGCAATCTTGCGATTCATGAGCGCCATCTGAAATTCGTGTTCGAAGTCCGAGATCGCCCGCAGGCCACGAATGATCGCATGACCACCGTATCGCCGGACAAAGTCCACAAGGAGGCCATCGAAATGGGTCACTTCGACCTGTTTCATCTTCTCCATGACGATGCGAATCATGTCCAGTCGTTCTGTCAGGGTGAAGAGCGGGTGCTTGGATTGATTGGGTGCAACAGCCACGACCACCTTGTCAAATACCCGCAAACTACGGGTGATGATGTCGGTGTGTCCGTGGGTAATGGGATCGAACGTTCCTGGATAGATACCAATTTTCATGAAGCGCTCGATTGTGCGGTCGACAAACCGTAGAGATAGAGTGCCGTATCGCCATAGACATATCGCCGTAGAAGGGAGGCATGGTTTATTGTCGCGGGCAATTCCGTCCGAGAATCGTGTTCGAAAATCATTGTGGCATGCTCCGAGAGCAGTCCGGGCCTCCAGGAATGCATCATAACTTCTAACTCATCCAGAGCCGCATAGGGCGGATCTGCAAACAGTACATCATAGGGGCTATCCCAGGAGTCTTGCTGATCGAGGAATGCTGCGGTTTGTCCTAGATGAACCTGGGCTCGGCCGAGCAACTGACAGGTCCGTAGATTGTTCTGTAACAGTTGCGTGACCTTGGGATCTGATTCAACAAAGGTGACGGCTGAAGCTCCGCGGCTCAGTGCTTCGATCCCGACGGCACCGGTACCAGCGTACAAATCAAGAAAGCGAGCTCCTACTATCTGGGTCCCAAGAATTGAAAAAATGGCCTGGCGAACCTTGTCGGATGTGGGACGCAGCTCAGTTCCTTCTGGCCCGCTCAAGCGGCGACCTCGGTGAGATCCGGCAATAACACGCATATTTTAGGTGAGCAACATCCCTGGAGCAATTGACTCTAACATAGCGTTTTTGAAGGGGTCAAGATAACCGAATGAGCGAGGTGCCTAGTGTGTGGTGGTACTGATGCGGTGCCAGGGCAGGTGGAAGAATGGCAATGGAAGGGTTTTGACGACTTTCGTACTTGTCCCTATAATGCCGAGGGTCATTTGCCTGTCAAGGGCAGCAGCGATGCATGAGCGAAAGGGGGTCGGCCATTCGTCCTGATCGAGATGGCCACATACTCCAATGAGACGAATGGCAATTATGCTAGGGGGTCGCTACCGCCTGGGGCTTCCGAGCGGCCAAGCTCTTTCGCCGATTATTTGAAATGGTGCGATCAATGATCGCTCCGCAGTTGATGCACTTCCAGGCGTAAAATATTAAAAAGAAGTCGGAGAACCGCTCGAGCATCATGAGGCCTTTACACTTCGGGCATTCCATCGAATCCTCCCAGGGTTGCTGTGAGTTGCTGCAGGCGTTCAAAAGCAATTACTGCACCATTTGTTGGCTGTACGTAATTTCAACAGTTTAGGGGTACGTATTTGTTAGCAGGCGGCTACCGAAGGGGGGATGTCTAGTACCAAAACGTTCAGAGTGTCAATTTTTTGTTCGGGGGTATGAATGGCCAGCAAGAAAGGGGGCCAGGGCATCACGCAATGGCCTGAAACAGAACGGCCGCGCGAGAGGCTACTGGCTCAGGGCCCACAGACACTCACCAATGCTCAACTTTTGGCCATTCTCCTCCGAGTGGGCCGTCAAGGGTCTTCAGCTGTGAAGGTTGGGATGGATGTTCTGGATCGGCTCGGAGGTGTCGGAGGCCTCGCGCAATGTGGAATTGAAGAACTTTGTGCAGTCCCAGGTGTGGGGGAGGCCAAGGCAGCCCAACTGAAAGCGGCTCTTGAATTGGGAAAGCGTGCCCTCGCTTGTCCGTTGACCAAAGGGACAAAGATTACCTCCAGCCGTGACCTCTTCGCGCATTTCCACCCGGCCCTGCGCGATCTGCGTCACGAAATCTTCAAAGTTATTTTACTGGATGCGAAGCATGCCATGATGCGTGATGTGACAGTATCGGAAGGCAGCCTGACACTCAGCATTGTGCATCCACGGGAAGTCTTCACGCTCGCGGTGCGAGAATCAGCGGCGGCAGTCATCTTTCTACACAACCACCCCAGCGGGGATCCTACGCCGAGCCAGGAAGACCGTGTTCTGACCGCGCGCCTGGTGTCAGCCGGGGACATACTCGGTATTCGGGTTCTTGATCATCTCGTGGTGGGTGATGGACGCTATGTCAGCTTTGCGGACCAAGGCTGGCTACCCAACCAGGGTACAAACACTTGAGCGAAGGGAGAATTGCAACAATGTAACAAGTCTGGTTTGTTTGGTTTGTTTGGTTTATCTGGTTTTTTCGTTTAACCAAACAAACGAGACAAACAAAACAGACCAAATGAACAACAAGGAGGGCCCCATGAGTCAGCTACCTGCCGAGTCACTCAGAAATGTGGCCATGATCTCCAGTGTCGGTGTCGGGAAAACTTCGTTGGCTGAGGCCATGCTCTTTACCACCGGCGCTATCCCTCACCTTGGGTCGGTTGCACAAGGTACGACCATCTCGGACTTCGAGCCAGAAGAACTTCACCGGCGCAGCTCAGTCAGTACCAGTCTCCTCCGTTGTTCCTGGAATCACACCACCATCAATCTCGTTGACCCTCCAGGCGCGCTGAGCTTTATTGGGGAGACCATTATGGCGTTGCGAGCGGTGGACGCGGTCATTCTGGTCGTGGGTGCTGCATCGGGGGTGCGGAGCGAGCTCATCAGAGTGTGGTCTCGCATCAAGGGGCTGGGCTTACCTTGCCTCATGTTCCTCAACGAATTGGACAAAGATAGCGCTTCCATCGAGGAGATTGTTGCCCTGTGCCAGCGCGACCTTGGGATCACACCCTTGCCGATGTCCTTGCCTCTTGGAAGTGGCATTCAGCTGGAAGGGGTGTTGGATCTACTTCAACCGAGTGTCATCGCTTCGTCCAAGGAAGTCCCTGTCGCTCAGCCGTTGCCGATTCCAGAAAACGCAAAGATCATGATGGGGGAGGCACGGAGGCTGGTTCAGGAGGGGGCAGCGGAGTGTGATGATCGATTATTGGAACAGTACATTGCTGCAGGTGAGTTGGCGCAGGAGGACATGATCAAAGGGCTTCGACTTGGTGTCCAGGGAGGCACGATCATCCCGCTCTTTGCTGGATCTGCGATCAGGAACATCGGGATTATTCCTCTCCTCAATGCGATTGTTGGATTGTTGCCTTCGCCGATGGACCGGACGGTAAGAACTCCATGGGAAGGCCTGCATCCAAATACCGGAGCGACGGTAACCCGCCGTGCCATTCAGGAGGATCCGTTTTCAGGGGTCGTTTTCAAGACCTTAATCGACCCATTTGTCGGTCGGTTGTCGTATCTGCGAATCTTGTCTGGGGCTCTTCACGCAGACTCGACGGTCTTCAACAGTTCTCGAGGCAGCAAAGAGAAGAGCGGACACCTCTACACCTTGCTGGGGAAGAAACATACGATCGTCCCTTCGGCCGGGGCAGGGGATATCGTGGCCATCGGCAAACTCAAAGACACGCAGACTGGCGATACGCTCTGTGATGAACATGCTCCCATTTGTTATCCGAAACCGGTGCTTCCACGCGCTGTCCTGTCCTTTGCAATCGAGCCTAAGTCGAATGCCGACATTGAAAAGATCAGTCTTGGGTTGCATAAATTGATCGAAGAGGATCCGACGCTTGAATTTGTGCGACATCCCGACACAAAGGAAATGGTGTTAAGTGGGATGAGCCAATTGCACATTGATCTTGCGCTCGAAAAGCTGCGCAGGAAATACGGTGCAGAAGTGGTGCTTCATATGCCGAAGATTCCCTATCGCGAAACCATCCGCGCCATGGCACAGGCCCAGGGGAAATATAAAAAACAAACCGGAGGACATGGTCAGTACGGTGATTGCTGGCTGGAGGTCACACCCCTGTCGCGCGGGGAAGGATTCAAATTTGAGAACAAGGTGGTCGGCGGCGCCATCCCGCGCAACTTTATTCCTGCGGTCGAGAAGGGGGTGGTTGAAGCCATGTATCACGGCAGTTTGGCGGGGTTTCCTGTCGTCGATTGCCGGGTCGCAGTGTATGATGGATCATACCATGCAGTCGACTCGTCAGAGATGGCCTTCAAGATCGCCGCGTCGATGGGGTTCAAGAAGGCATTAGAGACAGCGCATCCCGTCTTGTTAGAGCCGATCATGACGGTGGAGGTTGAGGCTCCAGCGGATCACATCGGGAGTGTCATCGGGGACTTGAACGCTCGGAGAGGGCGGATTCTCCATGTGGAGTCAAAAGGCCAGACGGAACAGATCACAGCGCTCGTCCCAATGGCAGAGTTGCTCCCGTATGCCACGGCGCTGAATTCCTTAACGGCGGGACAGGGCAGTTACGCGATGGAATTTGCGCGCTATGACGAAGTGCCTCGCGAGCTTGTGGCTCGGATTGTTGAGGCACACAAGGTGGAGACTCACGCGGCTGCACACTGACCTAACAGATGGGTTGTTTTGTTTGTCGGTTGATTTGGTTTATCTGGTTGGGTTCGTCCAACCCAAAAACCAGACAAACCAGATAGACCAAACAAACCAGGCTAGTTGGTCGGCTTGAGCACGACGTAAAAGGCACGCCCTTCTCTCAGCAGGCGGAGCAGGACCGTTTCGCCTGGCCGGATCTTGGAGACTTCGCCGTTGAATTCTCCGACCGACCTCACCTCAACACGGTTCACTTCCTTGATGAGATCTCCCTCGTGGAGCCCTTCAGCCTGGGCGAGACTATTGGGTGCGACTTTCGCGATGAGCACCCCTCGGCTTTCCTGCAGTTTGAATGTATCAGCAAGGCTTGGCGTCAGATCTTGCACGTCGAGACCAAGAATGCTGTCGGCGCGTGCCTGGGGAGCTTGAGCCTGTGATTGCGAAAGAGAGGCGGCCACGACCTGGTCTCGACGTTCAATCAGAGAGACGTCCAGCACCAGTCGCTGCTGGTCGCGGACAATTTCAACCTTGGTCGTCGTGCCAGGAAGTAATCCTGCCACGACGCGGGAGAGCCGGTTCGGTGTGTCGATCACGGTGTCGTCGATTCGGGTTAGAATGTCGCCGGGTTTGATGCCTGCTGCCGCAGCCGGGCTCGTTTCGAATACTTCGTTGACCAACACCCCTGCGCCTTCGGTGACCTCGAACTTTCGGGCCAACTCCACCGTGAGCGGTTGGATTCCGACGCCGAGCCAGCCTCGCGTCACCCGCCCCTGAGCGAGCAATTGCTGAAGAACTTGCTTGGCCATGTTGGAGGGAATGGCAAAGCCAATGCCTTGGGCGAAGTTAATGATGGCGGTATTGATGCCGATGATTTCGCCGCGCAGATTGAAGAGAGGGCCTCCCGAGTTGCCCGGATTGATCGACGCGTCCGTTTGAATGAAATTTTCGTATCGCGAGAGGTTGATGTTTTCTCGCCCGATTCCGCTCACGACGCCGAGGGTGACGGTTCGGTCCAGCCCGAAGGGATTCCCGACGGCAAGCACCCATTGGCCGACGCGCACGGTTGAGGAATCCCCAAATTTTGCGCTGGGAAGAGGACGGTCGGCCGTCACCTTAAGGACAGCCAGGTCCGTATCCGGATCCTTCCCGACGACCCGGGCAATCAGCTTAGTTCTATCGGAAAGGCGCACCTCAAGTTCTGTTGCATCGCCGATGACATGATTATTCGTGATGATGTGTCCTTCAGCATCGATAATGACACCGGACCCTGATCCTGAAGCATTAGGAGCCCGCTCAGCTGGCAGCTCGCGTCCACGGCCAGTTCCAGAGAGGGGGATGAGATTTACCACGGAGGGTTTTGTCGATTCGGCCAGATTCGTAATGACGGTTTGAATTTCTTCGAGGAGGAGGAGGCCCGGAGAGTCAGTCGGTGGGGTAGCAGCGTCAGCGACGGCAATCGAACGAGTATTGACCCAGGCGACACAGAGGAGGCAGATGAGAATGTGTGGCAATCGCATAGTGCAATACTTCATCAAATTGTACATCATGGATGAGGGTGAAGCCTAGCCCGCATTACTCATGACTGTTCGTAGGGAAAATGCCACGCCGCGTCGTGAGACCGGCGCGCGGAGCCCGGAGGACCTGAGGCGTACTCAGGAGAGCCATGAATAATGCGGGCTACCAGCCCTCATGATTGAGACTGGCAAGAGCGCGCGAGCCAAATGGTTTATACCAGCGTCGCGCTTCGAGCTGGAATGAACTCTGAGGCAACCTGCTCGAGGTCAGCTTGTAGTCCGATGATGACCAGAATGTCGTCAGCCCGAAGCACAAGGCCAGTATCAGGCGGTATCAGAAATGGTCCCCGGAGGACAGTGACGAGACGAATCGAGGCGGGTAGTGTCACCTCAGCGAGTGCCCTTCCAATAAACGGCGATCCCCGGACGATAGTAACCCGTTCGATAGCAGCTGCGCGAAGACTCAGGTCCTGTTGCAGGGTGAGAAGCTCCTGGTGAATCGTTTCCAGCTTGAGCTCACGTATTTGGCTGTCAACGGTGAACAGGGTTTGTTTGAGCTGCTGAACGCGACCGCTAGCCTGGCCGAGCGCATGGTCTAATTCATCGGATGGAGGAAGTGACAATCCGCTTTCGAGGGGGCGCTTGGCGCAGAGCGTGGCGATCTGACGTCCGAGATCGCCATGAACCTGTTCGATCTGATTGATGAGGGCTGACGCCTGGCTGTGTAATCTGAGGACTTGTACCTTGCGGTTGGTTCGTTCTGCCAGCGCCATGACGGTTTCGTAGATGGCGCTTCCGGTGATCGACAGTTCCTGTTGGATGCGACCGAGTAGTTCAAGCGACATAAATGGAAATTCTCTTATGTCTGATAAGAACGATTATGTTAACTCTTGTGTTAATCCCACCACAGCTACAGGTTCCTCACTCCACCACCCTACCCTCGTGGCTCAAAGATTTCAATGGACCCGTGTATATTAGAAGTCAACACTGAGAAACACTAACATTTCTTCTTCACGACCGCCTTGCGATTTGCTCATCCCTTTCCATACAATGAGCCTCCCTGCAGGTCTCTATGCTTGTCCCTTGCACCGCTTCGCTGTGCAATGTCTTGTCTCATACCACTGAAGTGAGGCAGTGATGAGCTGGGCAAAAGGCCACGACAAATGTAAGTCCTGTGGCACCAATGAACATTATCACAAAGCCAGAGGACTCTGCGGTTCCTGTTACGATGCTGCGGCGGAGAAGCGACATAAATCACATGTCACGCGGAGAATAGGAAGTCATTTACCAATTCCTATTACTAAAGAAGATTTAGAACAGAAGTACAAATCCGGCCTATCACTCAACGACATTGCTCGGCAATACGATTGCACCCGTCAGTACGTATACAAACTATTGAGAAAGTACGCACTTGCCGTTAGAACGAAAAGTGACGCAAGGGGTCTTGCTCTTCAGCAGGGAAAGATTTCATACAACTCAGAAGTTTATTCCCTTGGCTCCACAATCACTCACGGAAAAAGGTTTGTAAGTGAATTGTTTTTCAGGACTTGGACGCCTGCAATGGCCTATGTCCTCGGCGTTATCTATACGGATGGCTGTCTTGTTAAACCGAATGGCCCAGTCAAGTTTCGTGTCACGATTTGTCAGAAAGAACCAGAATTATTGGAGAAAGTGCGGGCACTCATGGGAAGTAACGCATTAATACGTTATCGCCCTGCTCATGGGATTGCCGGAGCACTTCATACGATGGTCATAGATAACCTAGATATTTACCGGGACCTCCAAGCTCTCGGTCTCACGGAGAACAAGAGTCTCACGTTAAGGTTTCCCAAAATCCCATCTGGGCTAATCAGGCATTTTATCCGAGGCTGCTGGGACGGTGATGGATCGGTTTATTTGGAGGAGAATGACATCTACAAGCCATGCGCAAGTTACGTAAGTGGCTCAAAGGATTTCATTGAACAGCTCGTGCACCATTTAGTTGATCTTGGATTGCCCGATAGGACCATTCATAAATCGACCCGTAGCAAGAACCCTTCGTATTATTTTCGGTATAGCGGATTACCCTGCGTCAAACTTTATCACGTGCTCTATGATGGAGTTGATGAGAGTATGTATCTTACGCGAAAACACAAGAGATTTGAGGCAATTGCCGATTATCTGCCTACGTCCTCCGTTGACCTCCTAATCTAACGCTGGCCTTCTCCTCACATTCGGACAAGGTTTAGAGACAGGGCGGCAAATGGAGTTTATGTAGAAAGAGGAGCGATCGTGATCCGTCGAAAGACTTCCGCATACTGACCTGCCGGGGCGTTTGCCTTGGGATCGGCGAAGACGGCTCGCCATCGATTCAATCCCAGGACTCCTTCCCCATATGGGATCGTGGCTATCTGACTCCGATGCTCGGCGATGGCGGCCATCTTCTTAGCCACATAGTGGTCAATGTACTCAAGACGGTCCCAGGTCGCGAAAGGCCCCCAGATTTCATACGCCCAGATGCCACCTCTTAAGACGATACCGGCTTCAAGGACGCTTTCCCTTGCCAGCTTACCGGCGAGACGGTGGGCCGGATGCCGGTCCCGTTCCTCGTCCAGCGTATAGACTTCGGTTGGCTGTAAGCGATCGAGCAACTCGACGAGTCTTCGTTTGACATCCGTCGTATTGATCTCTTCTGCCGCATCCGGTGCGTCACAAAAAACCACGTTTGTCACTCCCAATACGCCGCTGCTACGGAGGGCTTCCTCCCTTCTTAGTTCGGCCATTCGCTGCTCCGTCAATGCGAAGGGATTCGATGACCGGCCACCGTTCGTCACGACGACAGACGTGATCGCAGCCATGGACTCCACCAGTTTGGCGACCGTCCCGCCCATACCGATTTCCATATCATCCGGATGGGCGCTGATGATGACGATGTTGTCGTGGCTCCCCGCTAATTGCATGACTTCTAGATTTCGTGGGCTGTCTGCTGTTCGGCGTGGTAGGAACTGCGCACCAACGGGCCTGATTCGACGTGGCGGAAGCCCATGGCTATCCCCTCCTCTTTTAACAATGCAAACTCGCTGGGGTCGTAAAATCGTGCAACGGGCAGATGCTCTCTTGTCGGTTGGAGATATTGGCCGATGGTCATGATGTCGCAGCCGACGGAGCGGAGGTTGCGCATCACTTCGCGGGCCTCGTCCAATGTTTCCCCCATTCCAAGAATCAAACCGGACTTTGTCGTCATTCCCTGCTGCTTCGCCCTATCGAGTAAATGGATCGACCGATCATACTTCCCTTGTGGCCTGATCGCCGGGAATAACCGCCGCACAGTTTCGATGTTGTGATTCAGAATATCGGGCTTTTCGTTGCAAACCCTCACAATTGCCGCGCCGTTCCCTTCAAAATCCGGAATCAAGACTTCAATCGTACAGTGTGGGCTGAACCATCTGACCTGCTTGATTGTTAGGGCAAAGACCGCGGCGCCTCCATCTTCCAGTTCATCCCGGTTTACCGATGTGATCACGACATGGCGAAGGCCCAATGCCTGGACTGCTGCTGCGACTCGCCTAGGTTCTTCGTGATCTACCGCGAGTGGTCGGCCTGTTTCGACTGAGCAGTAGTGACAGCGTCTTGTACAGATATCGCCCAAGATAAGGAATGTCGCAGTGCGTGCATTCCAACATTCCCATCGATTCGGGCATCGCGCTTCTTCACAGATGGTATGGAGCTTGAGCCGGTCCATGGTCCGTTTGATATCGAGATAGTCGGGACCGGTCTTAGCTTCAATTTTGAACCAGGGCGGGAGACGGGGTCGGGTCCAGGCTGAAGGCTGAAGGCTGATAGCGGCAGAGGAATCAGTACGAGAAGATCGAAGTTGATCAAGAGGGATAAAGCTCATGGAGTTTCCTTCGATGGGAGCAACTCCGAGGGATGTTCAAGGATGTGTTTGAACTCTTTCAGGAAGCCAGCCCCCTGCACACCATCCAGAGCCCGGTGGTCGCAGGATAATGTCACCTTCATGCGCCGACCAGCCTCGATCCTGCCCTCTTTGACGACAGGGACATCCCGGATGGAGCCGACAGCAATGGATGCGGCCTGAGGGGGGATGAGGACCGCAATGAAGTTTTCTACGTCGAACATTCCCAAATTTGAGATCGAGAAGGTGGCGTCCGTATATTCCTGTGGCTGCAAATGTTGGTTTCTGGCTCGATCGATCAGTGTCTTCGATTCGTTCGAGATGTCACCTAGCGACTTCACACTGCAATTGCGAATGACCGGTGTGATCAAACCATCATCGATGCCGACGGCGATGCCGATGTCGACGCGCTCATGTCGCCTGATGGCATGACCAATGAATGATACATTGATTTCCGGATGGCGGGTGAGGGCGATCGCTGCGGCTTTGATCAGCAGGTCGGTGATGGATGGATGCATCACTCGGTCGGATTTATACTGATTGCGGAACTGCTCTGCACGCTCCATATTGATCTCGCTTGTCAAATAGAAGTGCGGTATCGGTGCTTTGCTCTGTGTCGTGGCTCGTACGATGGCTTTCCGCATCTGGCTCAGCGGTTGGTCTGTTCCGGCTGACAGACTCCGCGTTATCGCTACCTGGGCTTTCATGACATCCTCCTCCACGATTCGCCCACCAGGACCGGTCCCGGTGATGGTGGAAAGATCGATGCCTCTGTCGGCAGCCACAGCCTTGGCGCGGGGCGATGCAGGCACACGAGTTTCTTGGCTGCTCCTGGGTGAGGTGGGTGTTGGGCCGGCAGCAGACGGCACGCTGGTCTTCGTTCCTCCACCCACCGATGGCGCGGCAGTGATTGCATCGGTCAATGCCGGATTGATGTCCTCATCCGCTCCAGCGATGACGCCGATCAACGTACCGGACATCACGGTTGCGCCCTCCTGTACCAGGACCTTGCGCAGGATGCCGGATGCGAAGGCTTCGAGATCCATGATGGCCTTATCGGTTTCGATTTCAGCGAGCACATCCCCTGCTTCCACCGGATCTCCTTCGCGTTTTTTCCACGCAAGAAGGACGCCCTCTTCCATCGTGTCGGTCAATTTTGGCATTACGACGCGACTAGCCATAAAAGGCCCTCACGGATGCTGAAAAAAATGAGCGGGGTGGCTGGGACGATCCCTGTGCTCGCGCAACGCGCGGCCTGAGAAGGCCCTCGTTGGACGCGCGCAGTTGGTATCATCCCAGCCACCCCTTATAAAGTGATTGTTTGATGCGGCCTCGCCCGGGACAGAGGCGCGTCTTGGCACGCCTCTGGTTAGGCGGGTGTGACTGATGGCCTTTTTGAGCATCCTTAAGATTTGGAATTGTCTTTCAATCAACGGTACCATTTAACTAAATATTAGAGCGGCGAAACAATGCGAAGAACTTGCCGATCAATCCACCTGGCATATCAGGCTGCTGCTCGGGGTCTGGGTACTCGACCCAAGGCTCCTGAGAACCAAGATAGGTGCCTTCTTTGACACTCAGTTGACTGCGGAGTTGCGTGTAGCCCTGTTCTTGGAGCATGCCGATTAATTCCTCTAACGCAGCAACCGGTGTGGCTCGTGCGACGGTCACGACATGCGTCGTCTCATAGCGTAGAATCGCTTGATATCCCCCGTCGGTTCGTTCAAATAGGACCGGCCTACTGAAACCCCGTTCTCGTGTATCGAAGCCGGCTAATTGATGTTTCTCCTGTATCTGGTCTGACATGACTGTCTGGCCCAGTTCATATGGTCCATCTGGTTTATCTGGTTTGTGTAGTTGTTTGATCCAGAGCAACCAAACAAACTAAATAAACCAAACAAACCATGGGCCCTTCTTTCAGAGCGCTCTGAACACCGCCAGCAGATCGCTCAATGCGATGGTCTTGTTTCTGAGGATTGCGCGCCGCGCCTGCATTGGCTCCATTGCCGAAGTTTGTTCATGACCGCCTTTTAAGATCGCAGTGCCGAGGGCGAGCACCTCTTGACACTCCTTCTCGACTTTGCTTTTGACCACGGGATTCACCGCGAGGATGTCGGCCATCGTCGCGCGTGTCTTGGCGAGATGCGCGTGCAGTTCCTCATCCGGGTATGCTCTTCTGGCTCCCTCATCCAGGCAGCGATCGAGATACTGCGTCAGGAATACATAGAGGCGAACGAGTGTTTCCGTGATCTCGATATGACTGAGAGCCTCGGGCTGTGACGACATGGTAATCGTGCCTCCTATGGTTAGGGAGCGCCGCACACCGCTTTGATGGCCTCGATGATGCGCCCCTTGTCAGGAATGGCGGCATCTTCCAATGGGCGGCTGTAGGGCATCGGCACATCTTCGCCGGTGACCCGCTTGATGGGGGCGTCCAGGAAATCGAACGCCGCCGTATACACACTTTCGGCAATCTGCGCACCCAGCCCGCAAAACCGCCACCCCTCTTCGACGATCACGAGCCGCCCCGTCTTTTTGACCGAGGTGACGATTGTGGCGAGGTCCAATGGCTTGAGGGTACGAGGGTCGATGACCTCGACGTTGATGCCCTCTCGACTCAGCTGATCGGCCGCCTCGAGTGCCAGCAAGAGCATCTTCGAATAGGCGACGATCGTGGCGTCGCGTCCGACACGTTTAATGTCGGCGACTCCGATAGGGATCGTGTACTCACCATCTCCGACATTCCCCTTCGTTCCATACAGCAGTTGCGCTTCGATAAAGATGACAGGGTCCTTGTCCCGGATCGCGCTCTTCAGCAGACCCTTCGCGTCATGAGGCGTCGCGGGAGCGATCACTTTCAATCCCGGCACGTGACAGAACCAGGCCTCCAGACTCTGGGAATGTTGCGCGCCTAACTGATGGGCTGCACTGCCCGGTCCGCGAATCACAAGTGGCACCGACAGCTGGCCTCCCGACATATACCGAATTTTTGCGGCGTTGTTGACGATCTGATCCAATGCCACTATCCCAAAATTCATGGTCATGAGCTCGACAATAGGATGCAATCCCGCCATAGCGGCGCCGATTGCCAGGCCGGTGAAGCCTGCTTCCGTAATGGGCGTATCCACGACCCGTTGTGGGCCGAATTCCTCGACAAACCCTTTACTGACCTTGAAGGCTCCCTGGTAGTAACCGACCTCCTCCCCGATCAGAAAGATGCGGGAATCCCGACGCATCTCCTCCCGCATGGCCTGGTTTAGCGCTTCCCGATAAGACATCACCATGCGACGACCTGACGGCTGCTGAAACAGGGGGCGGGGTAGCTGGGACGATCCCTGTGCTCGCGCACCCCGCACGATGAAGCAGTGCTCGGTGGACGCGCGCAGTTGGGATCATCCCAGCCACCCCTTATTAAGCGATAGTTCGCTGCGGTCTTGCCTGCGGAAAGGCGCGGCCCTGGGTAAAGAGGCTGTCTTGGCAGCCTCAGGGTGGGCGGGTGAAATAGCCGCCGGGGTAGACGGGTGAGACTAGTACGCTGTTTAAGCAGCCTGTTACTCAGCCAGAACATGATTGTAAAGCTCCGATGGCGCGGGGAAAGGACTCTCATCTGCAAATTTGACCGCAGCCATTACGACCTCGCCGATTTCCTGCTCAAGCTGTGTGAAGTCGTTTTCAATTCCCAGCTTGTTGTTGAGGATGGTCTGTTTCAAGATGGTAAGCGGATCCCGCCTACGTTGGTCATCGACTTCCTCTTTGGTTCTGTAATGGCCATGTGCCGGGTCGGACATCGAGTGGCCCATGAATCTGTAGGTCATCGCTTCGATGAAAAACGGACCCTGCCCCCCTCGTACCTGCTCGACAACTGTATTCATTAAATTGCGCACCGCGAGCACATCCATGCCATCCACGCGCTCAGCCCTAATACCGTAGGAGCGGGCGGTCTCCGCAACATCCTCGTACAGTGCGATCGCCCGTTTAACCGGGGTTCCCATGCCGTACCGATTATTCTCGCAGATGAAGATCACAGGGAGTTTCCACAGGGCGGCCAGATTGAACGCTTCGTGTGCTTGGCCGCTTGGGACTGCCCCTTCACCGAAGAAACAGGCGGTCACCAGGTCGAGTGTTCGATACTTGGTTGCGAAAGCGAAGCCTGTGGCAAGTGGAAGATGGCCTCCAACAATGGCATAGCCACCCATGAACCGACGCGGGGCATCTACCAGGTGCATAGAGCCGCCTTTGCCCTGGCAGAGGCCCGTCGCTTTGCCGAACAGCTCAGCCATGACTAGGCCTGGGTCGGAACCGCGGGCGAGGCAGTGGCCGTGGTCGCGGTAGGCGCTGATTGCATAGTCATCCGGTCGAAGCGCGGCGATGGCCCCGACCGCAATGGCCTCTTCACCGATATAGAGATGAAGAAACCCGGCAATTTTCGCGAGGGCATACATCTCTGCCGATTTTTCTTCGAACCGGCGGATCAGCAGCATTTGGCGAAAAAGTGAGAAGAGATCAGCTCTGTCCATGCTAGTCATTATGCATGGTTGCTGAGTGTTGACTCAACCCTCGACATCCCCCTCATCGAGCGGTCCGTTTCGGTGAACACAAGTATTGTCGATGGAAGGGAAGGTCCCATCTAGGATGCAAACGGCTTCTTGATTTTACTCAGCAGACTTTCAATCGACGGGCTGCCCTTCCCGGAGCCGCTGATTTCCGCGATAATCTTGTGAGCAATGTCCCTGAATGCTGCCGATTGTGGAGAAGCCGGATCGGCTACGACGATCGGCATGCCAGAGTCGCCGCCGTCGCGAATGGCCGGATCAATCGGGATACGACCAAGAAAGGGAACGCCCAGCTTGGCTGCAGCCCGTTCCCCGCCCCCATGGGAGAAGATCTCGGTACGTTCACCGCAGTGGCCGCAGAGGAAGTAGCTCATGTTTTCGACAATACCGAGAAGTGGCACATTGACTTTCTGAAACATCATCATGCCCTTGCGCACATCGTGGAGGGCGACTTCCTGCGGCGTCGTGACGGTGACGGCTCCGGTCAAGGGAACCAACTGGGTCAAGGTGAGCTGTGCGTCTCCGGTGCCTGGGGGCAGGTCGATGATCAAGTAATCGAGTTCGCCCCAGAGCACGTCGCGGAACAGTTGCTGAATGGCGGTGTGAACCATCGGGCCTCGCCACACGACGGCCGTTTCCTCCGGTACAAAGAAGCCCATGGAAATGAGTTTGATTCCATGACTTTCTGCCGGGGCGATCTTGCCGTCTCTCTGCTCCGGGGGCTTGGTCACGCCCATCATCATCGGAATGTTCGGACCATAGATATCTGCGTCGAGCAGTCCAACCTTGGCGCCGGTGAGTGCCATGGCGACTGCGAGATTGACAGCGACGGTGGATTTGCCGACCCCTCCCTTACCGCTGCTGACAGCGATGACGTATTTAACATCGGGAATGATGCTCTCTTTCCCTTGACTCGTCTGGGGCCCAGCGGGATGTGTATCAGCCATGAAGCGCTCCTCTTCTAGCAGGATCTTAAAAAAGTCATCCAGCGGCGTTCTCGAAACCCGTGAAGCGTATCGCGTGAAGCGTCGTTCGTTTTCGGATTCGGACGTTTCACGCTTCACGAACGGCGAGGACGGCTAGCTACTCCATCATAAGCGAAGGAGGGCCGGAAAGAAAATGGGTCTATTGCGCTACGGGTGGTGGCTCAATGGGGGAAGAGGGCGGCGAGGCTTATCCGACGCTGGGATCGTTGCGGCGCAGATTGCTCGCGAGTCCGAGCAGGGAGAGGGTGTAAATAATCCATTTCGAGGGGTCGAAATTGTACCATTTCGGTCCATTACGGAAATCGCGCGCATAGGTGTGATGAAAGTTATGATATCCCTCGCCGAAACTGACGAAGGAGACCAGCCAGCTGTCGCGGCTGCTGTCCTTCGTGCTGTGGGGCTGTGAACCGACCATGTGACAGAGTGAATTGATCGTGAAGGTGGAGTTCAACACCATGAACATTCGGAAGAGCCCGCCCAATAGGAAAGCGCCGATGCCACCTTGCCACCCTCCATGCCAGACACCAAGGAGAAAGGGAAGCAGCAAACCCGTCACTACGATCGGCCAGTAGTAGCGATCTTGCCAGATCACGACCGGGTCACGGCGCAGACGAATCTCGTACTTCTGTGCGCGATAGGGGGTGTCGTAAAAGAGCCAGCCACAGTGGCTATGCCAGAATCCTCTTGTAGCGTTGTAGGGATCCTCATCCTCATCGGTCTTGGCGTGATGGCGGATATGGTCGGCGCCCCACTTCAGCGCAGAGTTCTGCATGGCCCACCCACCGGCCACAAGGATCGTAGCCTTAACCCAATCCGGGCATTCGAAACTCTGGTGTGAGACCAGCCGGTGATAGCCGACGGTGATGCCCATGCCTGTGACGATATACATGACTGCGGATAAGACCCAGTCAAAGAGGCTGAACCCGACGTAATACCCATAGAGCGGAATGCCGACGAGCGTGGCGACAACGATGGCTAAGAAGAGCACAAAGTTTAACGGCTCAAATACGTCTTCGGTCCGTGTAATTTCACTCGTGGCTTCGTTCGTCGTTGCGGGCATAACCTCTCCTTAGAGTATTCAGCCGATGCTACAATGGGCCTGTTCGAGGGGAAGGAATAATACGTTACGCATCATACAGACTTTTCACGGATGTATCAATAGAATGCTGTCAGTGTATACTAAAACCTCTCTGTCTCACCGCCAGTCAGGTAACGATGCCATTACTACCTTCCCCTCTCGAACCTGCGATTTACCGCTTTGGTGAACGGCTTGCTCGCCTTTCTGCTGGTCGAACTCCGACTCTCTTCGAGGGACGCTGGTGGTCGAACCAGGCTCTCAACCTGGCGATGCAGGACAGCCGCTTCAAGGCACAGCTGTTTCGCTTCATCGATGTCCTCCCCTCAATTATAGACGACGAACAGGTGGTCACCTTGGCTCGCGAGTATTTGGGCGATGGAGACACAGCGCTCTTCGGCAGCCACTGGGGGCTCAAAGCCATGTCCGCCACCAGCCTGGGGGCCAAACTCAGCGGCAAAGCGATCAGAGGACAGGTTGAGCATATGGGGCGCACCTTCATTGCCGGAGCCACCCTCAAGGAGGCAGCGCCCAGATTGAGAGATCTTTGGCAGCATGGGCGGGCCTGGTCGGTCGACTTATTGGGCGAGACAACCATGAGCGATTGTGAGGCTGATCGGTACCGCGATCGTTGTCTGGAAGCCCTCAACCTGCTCGCGCAAGAAACGGCTGTCTGGCCGGCGATCTCCTTACTGGAGCAGGACCATCTCGGGCCAATACCGAAGGTCCAGCTCTCCATCAAGATTTCCGCCCTCTCGCCGCACCTTGACCCAATCGATCCAGAAGGGAGTTATCTCTCGGTGACGGCACGGCTTCGGCCCATTCTTGATCTCGCGATGCGCCTCCCCGCTTCGTTGATTTTTGATATGGAACAGGCCGAAACAAAAACCTTGTTGGTGGAGATCTTCACCAGGCTTTTCACGGAACCTTCTTATAGGACCTTTCCATACGCGGGTCTCGCATTACAGGCATACCATCGGGAGACAGCCGAGGATATTGACAGGCTCTTGGCCTGGGTCCGTCAGCGTGGAGTTCCCATCACGATTCGATTGGTGAAAGGGGCCTACTGGGATTCGGATACGATTCGCTACAGGCAACGAGGCTGGGTTGTTCCTCTCTTTGAACAGAAGGGTGAAACGGATGCGAACTATGAATCGCTCACGCAGCTTCTGTTGTCTCAGACGTCACTGATTCGCCCTGCCTTCGGGACACATAATCTCCGGACGTTGGCTTACATCGAAGCGACTGCTGAGTCGTTCGGGCTTTCTCGAGAGACATGGGAATACCAGATGATCTTTGGAATGGCCGAACCATTTCAGCAGGCCGTCACACAGCTTGGGCGGCGGTTGCGACTCTATACCCCGGTGGGCGATCTGCTTCCAGGTATGGCGTATCTCGTGCGGCGATTGCTGGAAAATACCTCAAACGAGTCATTCTTGAGGAAAGAGTATGTGGAATCGCAGCCCCTGAGCACATTGCTGGCTCCGCCTGTGTTGGAGGGGTTGAGTCAGAAACAGCGATCCCACGAAGCCGAAGTACAGCACTTTCACAATGAACCGCAGCATGATTTTTCTCGGGCCGAGAGCCGAACAGCGATGCAGAATGCGCTGGCGCATGTGCGGTCCCAATTGGGCCGGCAGTGGACGCCGTCGTCCGGAGGGGTAGCTCTGAGCGGGCCTCCCATCGAGTCTCGCAACCCGGGACGCCCGAATGAACTTGTGGGCCAGGTGCCTAGCGCACGTGTTGAGGATGTTGAAGAGGCGGTGCGCCGGGCAGTTCAGGCTGGGAAATCCTGGCGTGATACGCCAACGGAACAGCGCGTAGAAATCCTGCGTACTGCTGCAGCGCTCATGAGAGCCAGGCGCGATGAGTTGGCCGCATGGGAGATATTGGAATGTGGAAAGCCCTGGCGAGAAGCAGATGCGGACCTCGCAGAGGCGATAGACTTTCTGGAGTTTTATGCGGCGAACTGGCAGAGACTCGCTGTCCCGAAACGACTGGGACAGGAACCTGGCGAACTGAACCAGCGGCTGTATAGTCCGCGAGGAGTGACGGCTGTCGTCGCCCCATGGAATTTTCCATTGGCCATCCCAACCGGGATGGTATCGGCTGCACTCGTGACCGGGAACGCCGTCGTGTTTAAACCCTCAGAGCGTTCGTCCATGATGGGGTACTGGCTTACGGAAATCTTACGGAGAGCCGGTGTCCCCGAAGAGGTAGTGTGTTGTCTGCCGGGCGGGCCTGACATCGGGCGTGCGTTAGTATGCCATCCCGATATCGCGACGGTGGCCTTTACCGGCTCGAAAGACGTGGGCCTGAGCATCCTGAAGGAGGCTGCTACTCTGATGCCAGGGCAACAGATGGTCAAGCGTGTCTTGGCAGAGATGGGAGGAAAAAATGCAATTATCGTGGACGAGACAGCGGACCTCGATGATGCGATCGCCGGCGTCCTCTCATCGTTTACCGGCTATGGAGGGCAGAAATGCTCTGCCTGCTCGCGTGCGATTGTCCACGCTACGATCTACGACAATTTCCTCAATCGGCTTAAAGAAGCGGTGTTGAGCCTGAAGGTTGGAAGTCCTGATGCGCCCGGCACACAGGTCGGGCCGGTGATTGACGGCCGGGCGCAGTCCAAGATTCAAGAATATGTCGAAATAGGAAAAAAGGAAGCACGTGTATTGGTGGAAGGGTCAGTGACAGGCCCCGGCTGGTACATAGCTCCAACGGTTTTTGTTGATGTGCTGCCGACACATAGGATTGCTCAAGAGGAAATCTTCGGGCCGATCCTTGCGGTCATGCAAGCCGCGTCCTACCAAGATGCGCTGACACTGGCTAACTCGACGGCCTACGCACTGACCGGGGGTGTCTACTCACGAAGCCCCGCGAATCTTGAACTGGCTCAGGAAACATTTGATGTCGGGAATCTCTATCTCAATCGTCCGATCACCGGAGCATTAGTCGGTCGGCAACCGTTCGGGGGCCATCGGCTTTCCGGAGTCGGAGCGAAAGCCGGAGGTGAGGAGTACCTGACGCAATTCGTCGTGGCTCGGGTTGTCAGTGAACAAACCCTCCGTCGGGGATTCACCCCTCCCGAGTGATGCCTTCGGCGGCTTGACCTCGTACGATTCCAATTCTTCCATAATGTCTGTGACCATGCCTCGATCATCCAATGGCGACAGATCCTGCCGTTCGACATACTTGACTAGGCCCACTCCCTTCACAAACCAGGCAGTCATCACATCGGTCCCGAGAACGGTCTTCTTTGAGCCGGAGAGATGGATCTGCATCTGCATACGCGCCTCCACCTTCACCGCATCCTTAAACTCACCGGCGGGCACAGTAACTGATTCCTGTCCCACCACCGTTGAGTCACCCTGAGCGTCGGCCTTTTCGTTGATACCGTCCTGATTCAGGTCGGTACCGAAGTCCACTCCCTTGCGGTTGAATTGCGCAAAGGAAGACGCAATCTTCATCGGAAAGCGAACGATCTGATAAGGCACGAGCTGTTTTTCGAACGGTGTGCCCGGTTCAGAGCCGTAATAGACGATGCCGGCCGTGTCGCGGCGGTAGAAGCTGTCCGAAGGCCCATGGTTACCAGGATTGGTATCGTGGTATACGGTGACCGTCACACCCTTGAGAGCTTTCGTTCCGGTGACGGAGGACACATTGGAGAAAAACTTATGCTCGACCGTTTGCAGAGGCCCTTCGGTAATCTGGCCGCGATAGCGCCATTCGTTCCCGACCTGATCGGGAAAATAGTCTGCGGACTGGGCGATGATACCGGCATCTTCCGCTGCAACAGGCATGGACCAGATGCTTCCTACAAGCAGCAGCGAGGTTCCGGGCGGCCCGACAGCGGGCTAACCCCGAGAAAGACGCGCTCGGACCAGCGGATTCCCACCTGTTTGCCCCCGTTGATCCACCCAGGAACAGAGTTCTTCGTGCAAACATGAATTAATCAGACCTTCCTTAGTTTATTTGGTTTCTTGGAGTGAAGTCACAAGACAAACGAGATATACCGGGCCAACTAGATGAACCAAACAAACAAAATGAACCAAATCAACCAGAAACAGGCCGTCCTTGTGACCGGCGCGTCCGGGGGGATTGGTCGTGCGATCAGTCTGGCCTTTGCTGTGGCCGGCTGGTCTATCGGGATCCATTACTATCGAAACAAGTCAGGGGCTGAGGAGACGCTGACGCAAGTCGTGTCTGCGGGTGGAGCTGGGGCACTCTACCAGGCGGATATTCGCGAGTTCTCTGACGTGCAACAGATGGTGGAAGCTTCCTCCCGGCTCAGACCGGCTCCATCGGTGTTTGTCTGCAATGCGGGGATCGGGGGAGGCAGCCTCGTACTCAAAGAGCGGGAACAGGAATGGGCTGAGATAGTGGCCACGAACCTGACCGGTACATTTCACTGTGTCCGCGCCATGGCACCTCCATTGCTGGCCCGCGGAGGTGGCGCCATTATTGTGCTCGGTTCCCATACGGGATTTCATGGGGCTACCGGCCAAGCTGCCTACGCGACGTCGAAAGCCGGACTGATCGGACTGGTCAAGACAGCGGCGCTCGAGTGGGGATCGCAGAATATCCAAGTAAATCTCGTGCTGCCGGGATGGCACAAAACAGCCTTGACCGAGGGGGTGTTCCCTGATGGCGAGGGCTGGATGGATCACGCACTACGCCGTCCTCCGGCGATCGAAGAAGTGGCAACCACCATCGTCCATCTGGCGGGACTCACGGGGATCTCAGGACAGGTTTGGAACTGTGACAGCCGAAGCCTTTAACCGGACGCTGAAAACGCTCGCCAGCTTCGTTCTCACCTCGAAAGCATCCTCAACGTAGCCCAGAGGCTACGTCTCCGGTGCTTTCTTCGGCTGCGGCCTTGCTGGACGAACGTTTTGAGCGTCCGGTACGGTATGTTCCTGTTGCCGTGACGTGCAGACCAACGAAGTTCTGGTCTGACAGATTTTTTCCAGCTTCCTGTTTATAATTCAAGCGATGACACGAACCAAACGACAATCTTTCGATTCCAGCTCCCGAGGAGTTTTTATTACCGGAACTGATACGGGTGTTGGAAAGACGGTGGTGACAGCGGCGCTGGCTGTCGCCTTGCGCACAAGTGGGTACAACGTTGGGGTGATGAAGCCCATCGAAACAGGGGTGACCTCATCCGAGGACAGTCGGTCCGATGCCGCACGACTTGGGACAGCAGCAAGAAGCAGCGATACGCTCACTGAGGTCAGGCCCTATGCCTTTCGCCTCCCACTTGCTCCACTCGAAGCAGCCCGCCTTGAGAAAAGAAGGATCACAGTCTCGACCATCATGCGGGCCATCCATAGGCTTCAATCACGACATGAGATATTGATTGTAGAGGGTGTGGGGGGCTTGTATGTGCCGGTCACGTCATCGTCCAACATCGCAGATCTCATCTATCGGATGAAGTATGACGCCATCGTGGTTGGACGGGTTAGCCTTGGTGGGATCAACCATGCGTTATTGACGCTCGACGCCCTGCGCAGGCGTAACATACGGGTCCTAGCACTGGTCCTCAATCGGTCTCTTCCGCCGGAGACTGCCACAGCACGAGCAGAGGAGTGCTCGACTGTGAAAGTGCTTAGGCAACAGGCTGGGGTGCCGGTCGTTGGGCCGCTCCCCTATCGTGTTGGGCTCGAACAGAATTTTCACTACGAAGTCAGAAGATTGTCGAAAACGGCAGCAATCACGAAGCTGATGAGGTTGGCCCTCGCATCTGCACGAGGAACGATTCCACGGCACGACCGATATCCGGAGCTTTAAGGATCGCAGAAATGACCGCAATGCCGTTCGCGCCGGCGCGCATCACTTCCCCTGCTTGATCGATGTGGATCCCTCCGATTCCAAAGACTGGCAGTGATGTCAGGCTGCGTATCCCACGTAATCCCTCGAGCCCGACCACCGGGTCGTGGTCCTGTTTGGAACCAGGTGTGAAGATCGGGCCAAAGCCAAGATAATCCGGTTGCCCTGCGGTGGCTTCACGCACCTGGTCGGGGTTGTGTGTGGAGACTCCGATCAGCTTCTCCAGACCCATTACTTTCCGCGCCAAATTGAGCGCCAGGTCCCCCTGCCCCAGATGGACGCCATCGGCATCCACGGCCAAGGCCAAATCACAACGATCGTTGACAATGAACGTCACACCGGCCTCCAACGCAACCTGTCGTAGAACCAAGGCCTCGGCATAGGCTTCCTTCATCGAGGCAGATTTATTCCGATACTGAAACAGTCGTGCCCCTGCCGTGGCGGCTTCCTTCAGAACACCGGTGAGGGAACGATCAGGACACATGGATGGATCGAGAATGATATATAACCCTGAAAGTGACCTGTCAGAACGTACAGTCGGCATACATTGGTATTCTAGGCGGAATGATGGAGAAGATTCCAGAAGGGGAGAATATTTATCGAAGGATGCTAGTGGGAGCTATTCATTTGTGCCGACAAATTCTACCAGGCGGCCTCCTGTTCCTTCTTGGCAATGAGGCGCAGATGGAAGGAGTCGATTGGACAGGTCTTCGGCTGACAGGTCTCGATCAGAGGATTCCAGAATCATCTTTTCAACCTTCTCAGTCACTGCTGCTCCTCGCTGACCTGTGCGGATTTCAGCCTCTGCTTTCAGCATGGTTGAGGCATTAATGGGTGTCACAGTCGGGTGGAAATTCCATGCCTGGTCTGCTGAGAGGAACACCGCCGGTAGACGAACGGTGATATGTTCCTGAGACAAGACACGCCGTAAATTGTCGTTCATGGGAGTCTGCAGACTGAGAATCACCGATGAATAAGGTGCAAGGCCTGCGATAGAGATGACATACTTGTGGAGGCCTTCTTGAGACGTTGACTCAAGCCTACCTGTGGCGTCGACGTGCGGAGTCGCAGTCAACGCTGTGGACGCATTATGGAGGCGGCTGACCACCCCCATACGGAGATTGGTCAGGCTTTGATCTGACGGGTTGTCCAGTCGGATCTTGCTCAATACCCATGAGTGGAGATCGGTGGTCTTGGCACGGTGGTCTTGTAGGGTCGGTGGAAATCGCCAAAGTGTACAGTTGGAAACAAGGTCCTGCATCTGCGAGAGAGTGGTTTTGGTAGTTTCTTCCACAGTAAAACCGCGCTCGTATGAGTACAAGGCAACGCCAATATGGACGTCCGGATGTGGTTGGAACCGGACCATAAGCCAGATGATGATCGCAACGAACAGGCTGAGTAGAGCGACCAATTCTGCCGCACCTTGGAACATCTCCCCTAACGTTAGACGTCGGATGGCCTCTCCTATAGTCATGCCACCGCGCTTCCGGCTGGAAAGAGTTTTGAATATGACGGTTGCCATCACTCACTCTAGCAGGCCGTTGGCCGAGTCCGCCAGCAGGGGAAGGAATGCGAGGGGGGCAGCCAACCATCCTTCTTGCTCGCAGAGCCCCCACGATGAAGCAGTGGTCGCTCGATGCGCGCAGTGAAGGACGGTTTGCCTGCCCCCCTCTTGAGAAGGCGAAGAATTAAGAGGGCCTCGTTGGACGCGCGCAGTAGAAGATCCATCAGCCCCCATCCCTGAGAGAGAAACGAGCAAGCTTGGAGGGATCAATTGAATGGGTGATGGTTGCTCGAGGCGCGCAGTGAAGGACAGGGTGCCCGCCCTCTTCTTGCGCTTCTACTTCCCATACCATTTTTGGAGGGAGTGGCCAGGCTGCCCTTCACTGCGCGCATCGAACGAGCACCTTCTGAGCGTGCGCGTTCTGCGAGCAAAAAGGGCACCTGGCCACTCCCTCTCACTGTTTACTGCAGGCCACTTTCCAGAGAGTGTGATCGATGCTTCGTGGGACAATCGATGCCCACAGTTGTGCTTCTGTGGTTTTATACACCACCCGCCCGCGCCCCATATTGCTCGAAAACCAGGTATAAGCAAGCACACGCGTACGCTCTCCTGCGCAGTCGTATTCGTTGTACCGCTGGTAAGAGAGCAGCGAATCGCCTGCGACAGTTTGGACTGTCTGATAGTCGAACAATTGCCACATCTTCACCAGTTTCCCGCTGCGTTGAATAGTGTCTCGGTCGACATACACGGTCAGTTTCGACGCGTCGTTGCCACTCGCCAACTCCCATCCAGCATGCACTGGCCCGCCATTCGGGATCAGGATCGTGATCCATACACAGAAGCCCAGCAAGTACACCTGTGACAGTGTTAGGGATGAACCTGCAGTCGAAGCCCTAGAACATGGGGCAAGGAAGCGAAAGAAGAGACCAACTGTGAAGGGCATAGGGGCCTCGCAGAACCATCTATTGTAGGTGTGCTGAGATCGAGGATGCAAGGTCGGTGCACAAGTCTATGCAGCTTGACAGGTTGCTTCCTTGTTCCTAGGATGAAGACTCAGTCGTCCTATGGAGTGATGTCCATGAAGACGAAAAGTCCCGGCGTCGAGCGTGTGGCACATGAACCTGAATCCATGCAGAAGTATTCGGATGAGGTGAGAGAGCGGATTGCGAAAAAAGCCTATGAACTCTATGAGCGGCGTGGGCGACAGGTGGAACGCGACGTGGAAGACTGGCTGAAAGCTGAGGAACTGGTCCGCAAAGAGATGAATGAGACTTGCTCATGAGTTACCTGCTGTCTCTCTGACCGATCGTTCGCTTTTCTGCAATCCTTCTGCAATGAGCATCTCTTCTCTCCAATAGTTTGGAGCACAGGCGGGGGGCTGTTATGCACCGGATGGTCATGATCATTGCGGCACTATTCGTGATCGGGTTTATCGAAGCAATCACGACGGTTCCGTCGAGTTCTGCCGACAGACAGAACACCGAAGGGAGTAAAGGCATCACGGTGGACGACCTCGGGAGAGGAATCAAGAGTGCGGCTCAGAACATAGAGAAAGAGATTCCCAAGATGGGATCTGCGATTGGGAGCGCATTCAAGAAGATCACAGAGCAGGGTTCGGGGAAATCGTCATCTCAAGAGGCAGGGAAACAGAAGCAGTAGAATAGAGTCCTAACCGGCTAGGAACCGCTCAAGGAACGTCGTCGAGACATGCCCTTTTTGGAAATCGGGGTCGGCGAGAATGCGTTTGTGCAGTGGGATCGTTGTCTTGATACCCTCGATTGCAAATTCGTCGAGGGCGCGGCGCATGCGAGCGATGGATTCCTGCCGATCCCTTCCATGGGTAATCACTTTGGCGATCAACGAATCGTAGAACGGGGCGACCATCATGTTCGATTCCATGGCCGAGTCAACGCGCACACCGAATCCGCCCGGCGCGTTATATCGGGTGATCATCCCTGGGGAAGGAGTGAACTTTTCAGGGTCTTCGGCATTGATGCGGCATTCTAGGCTATGTCCATTCAGCTTGATGTCTTGCTGCTTGACGGAAAGGGATTGCCCATCAGCAAGCCTGATTTGCTCCTTGATGAGGTCAAGACCGGTCACCATTTCCGTGATGGCATGCTCGACTTGGATGCGGGTATTGACCTCCATGAAAAAGAAGTTGCGATCCTTGTCGAGTAAAAATTCGACAGTGCCGACATTCCTGTAGTGCACGGCCTTGACGGCTTCGATCGCGACGCGGCAGATTTCCCGGCGAAGTTTTTCGTCGACGGCTGGCGAGGGGGTTTCTTCAACCAACTTTTGATGTCGCCGTTGAATTGAACAGTCGCGTTCACCGAAATGCACCACATGCCCACGATGGTCGGCGGCAATTTGCACTTCAATATGGCGGGGCTCGAGAAAATACCGTTCGAGGTAGACAGCGTCGTTGCCGAATGTAGTCTTTGCCTCAGCCTGTGCGGCTTGAAACGCACGCGCAAGATCCTCAGCCTTATTGACCACGCGCATGCCGCGGCCTCCCCCACCGGCTGAGGCTTTGATAATGACGGGGTAACCGATCTTCCCGGCTGCGTCGAGGGCTCCCTGTTCACTTTTCAACTCACCGGGGCTGCCAGGTGTGACAGGGAGGCCCCGGTGGGCAACAATTTCTCGTGCTTTGGCTTTGTCGCCCAGGAGTGCGATGTGTTCGGACGTGGGGCCAATGAATTTAATGCCAATGGACTCGCAGACTTCGGCGAAGTGGGCGTTTTCTGAGAGGAACCCATAGCCGGGATGGATGGCATCCGCTCCAGTGATCTCGGCGGCGCTCAGGACATTAGGAATATTCCGGTAGCTGAGGGCGGCATCTGAAGGTCCGACACAGACCTTCTCGTCAGCGGCCCGGACATGGACGCTTGCTGCGTCGGCTTCGGAAAAGATCGCCACGGTCTTAATGCCGAGTTCCTTACAGGCTCGAATGATCCGAAACGCGATCTCCCCGCGATTGGCTACCAAGACTTTCTTGAACACGCAGATACTCCGATGTGGATCACAGGAAGAGGGACGGGCTCCTAACAGGATGCTGAAAAAGTTCGCCGGCGTTATCGGAAGGTTAAGGTTGAGGTTAAGGTTGAGCAAGCCAGAATCGGCTCGACGCTTAACCGTAACCTCGCCCTAAGCCTTCTTCACTCGCTGCGGCCTTGCTGGACGGTCTTTTTGAGCATCCTGAGCTATTGTAACATCAGCGCCATTCTGTGAGGTTTCAGCGGTGCTGTTACGTATAGACTGAGTTTTTCTGCAGCCTGCTAAGGCGTGGCTGTCGAATCAATAAGGAAGAGCGCCTGGCCATATTCCACCGGCTTGGTGCTTTCGGCCAAAATTTTCGTGACCCGCCCATTGACCTCCGACTCGATTTCATTCATCAACTTCATTGCTTCGACAATGCAGAGGACCTGCCCCTTCTTCACGTAATCGCCTTCTTCAACATAGGGATCAGCATCGGGCGAGGGGGAGCGGTAGAACGTTCCGACGATCGGTGATGGAACGGTAATCATGCCGGGCGTAACTTCGGCCTGTGTATTGATTGTGGCGGACGGTTGCGATGCCGCTGCCGGGCCTGGCGTGGCTTGGTCGAGGACATTGGCTGTAACAGCCTTGACCCCCACTTCGTTGCGCACACGGATCCTGAGGCCTTCGCGTTCCAGCTCCAGTTCGGTCAGATTGTTCTTCTTGAGCAGATCGATCAGTTCTTGGATATGCCTAGTCTGTTCCCCTGACAAGGGGCGTATGCCCTGCCCACTCGGTGGTTCAGTCAAAGCCTGGGGCAGGATAGCCGGAGCTCTGCCCTTCTTCGACTTACTCGACTTTGGAGTGCTCACCGAACACGCTCCACATACTCTCTCGTACGGGTATCGATCCGAATGACAGTCCCGCTTTCCAGGTAGAGGGGGACCTTGATCGTGGCTCCGGTTTCAACGGTTGCGAGCTTCGTGCCGCCTGTGGCTGTGTCTCCGCGAAATCCTGGTTCAGTATCGCTGACTTTCAGTTCGATAAAGTTGGGTAGTTCGACGTCGATTGGGCGATGCTCGTACACAAGGATCTTCACGATCATGTTTTCTTTCAAGAGGTCTGCGTTTTGTCCGAGCTTGCCCTTGTCGAACGTCAGCTGTTCGAAGGTTTCTGTGTCCATAAAGGTGTAGGCGTCGCCGGTCGCATACAGGAATTGCATGGTCCGCTCTTCGAGATTCGGTTCCTCGAACCGCTCTCCGGAGCGGAAGGTCCGATCCAATACATTGCCTGAAAGGTAGCTCTTCAGCTTCGTCCGCACGAATGCCCCACCCTTGCCTGGTTTGACATGCTGAAACTCGACGATATAGTACGGCTGGTTATCAACCATCAGGCGCACGCCACCGCGAAAATCGGTTGTGGAAATCACTCGATACTCCCTTCAGACTCTGTTCGGTCATTGAATCGGCTCCGCGAGGGTCTTGTCCCTTTGGCCCTCCGCTGCGAAGCTACCGGCGGGGGCGCCATTTTTTGGAGTCTGGATGCGATTAAATGGTCATGTAGCCCACGGAGCGCAAGGAGATACCCGGTTGGGCCCAGGCCGGTGACCTGCCCAAGAGCGACTCCTGCAATAAACGACCGATGACGGAATTTTTCCCGCTGATGGATATTGGAAAGATGCACTTCCACTGTCGGCAGACCGACAGCCGCGATCGCATCACGGATTGCGACGCTCGTGTGGGTATAAGCGGCCGGGTTAATGATAATTCCGTCGTATCTCGTCCGAGCTTCTTGAATCCAGGTAACCAGCTCCCCCTCGCTATTTGACTGACACTGCTTCACCTCAACAGGCAACTCCTTCGCCAGTTTTGTGATAGCCCTGTTCAGAACTTCGAGGGACAGGGTGCCGTAAATTGATTGTTCCCTGGTCCCGAGGAGATTCAGATTCGGACCGTGTAAGACCAGTATTCGTAGCATGTCAGTCTATTCATAGGCTGGATACATGAGGATGATTTCTCGCGAGAGAGTCCAGCAGAGCGGCATTGTAGCAGTCTGCCTCAGACCGGTCAAACGTATGAAGAAGTCAGGAAAACTTGGGGTCCGATGGGGGCGTGTCGTCTCGATCGTGACGACGTGACTCGATGGCGCGAAGCCAGGCTTCAAGCTGAGCCACGACATCAGCGTGAGGCGAAGGAGGGGGAGTCCCTGCCCTGTCGAGGGAGTGAAGATCCAGTTCAGGCACCGCGGCCGGTTCCTTTGCCTGATCCTGTTCGGGGAGCGCGCTCGCACCCAGTTCCGTTGCTCCGACCGCTGGATCTGTCATGGTGGAAGGAGTTTGGATGGCGGAAGCTGTGATCTCGTCAGCAACGGGCGATCGGGCAGCCTGCTGGGTCGAGAGGTTGCTCGTGGCCGGAGCCGGCGGCTTCAGCGTTGCCGGTCCCTTGTGTTCTCTCAGAGGCCCACCTAATGCTGATTGAATCGAACGAGCTTCCTCATCACGTGGATTGGCTGCCAGAATGACGGCACAGGATTGCAGCGCCGACTCGTTGAGTCCCTCGCTCTGATAAATCTTGATCAGGGTCCGATGCGCGCGCAGGTTTTCCGGGCTCAACTTGACGGATTCTTCTAGAATCGCCTTAGCTTTCGTGACCTGACCCAGGTGATCGTAGGCACGTCCCAGCGCGACCATGGCCGTGATGAAGCCGGGGTACAGTTTTAAACCATCTTCGAGGACGGCGGCGGCTTCCTGCCACATGCCGACCTTCCCATACTCTTCGGCCAATGGCATGAACGCTTTGGAATGGGGGTCTTTGGCTAATTGGGTAGCCAGTCGATCGAGTTCCATGGCATTGACAGTGGTGATCGGATTTTGAGCCATAACTGCTAGCCTCTTCCCATATTAGCCGCATGGGAGCTCAGACCGGATTCTCTGCTGCGGAGTAGTGCTTGTGCATGGCTCAGAATGGCATCCGCGAGTGCTCGTTTCGGCATCAACGGGAGTTCAGTCGTGTTCCCCTGCCGGTCGATTAAAGTGGCGGCGTTCTGATCGCTGCCGAATCCGGCCCCCGCGGTCGTGACATCGTTTGCAACGATGAGGTCGAGCCCTTTCGCTGTCAGTTTGTCTTTTGCATGGGCGATCAAATCGGTCGTCTCCGCTGCAAAGCCGACCATAAGCTGCGTGGTCCGTTGGGCAGATAGCAAGCTTAGGATGTCAGTGGTGCGTTGGAGATCAAGCGTTCGGTCTGAGGGCCCTTGTTTGGTGATCTTATGCGAGACAGGATGTTTGGGGCGAAAATCCGCCACGGCGGCTGCCATGATCAACACCGTGGACCATGCAAGACGCGTGGACAGGGCGTTCGTCATTTCTTCAGCAGTGGAGATTGAAACAACTTCGACACCTTTCGGAGATGGGAGGGCTGTGGGGCCGGTGACGAGGATGACCTGGGCTCCTCTTGCCTGAGCGGCTTCGGCGATGGCATAGCCCATCTTTCCGGAGGACCGGTTAGAGATGAAGCGAACCGGATCAATGGGCTCTTGCGTGGGACCTGCCGAAACCAGAATACGTTGTCCCCGCCAATCTTGTCGTGGAGCCAGCGCTGTCTGAAGTGCCTCTAGAATCACACCTTCATCTGCCAAACGTCCTTGGCCGATTTGTCCGGAAGCCAGCAATCCCATAGTGGGATCCACCACGACGGTTCCCCTGGCACGCAGGGTCTCCACATGCTCTCTGACAGTTGGATGGGTCCACATTCCTCCATCCATTGCCGGGGCCATAATCAACGGGCATTGTGCCGTAAGGAGCATAGTCGACAGCAAGTCGTCGCCCAGCCCGAGCGCTGACTTGGCAAGACAATTGGCCGTGGCCGGGGCAATGACGATGGCGTCTGCCTGTTCGGGTAATGATAGGTGTTTCATCTCCTGATGTGCGGCAAACAGATCTGTCGAAACCGGGTGGCCGGAGAGCACTTCAAACGTCAGGGGGGTGACAAACTTCACGGCAGATTGCGTCATCACGACATGCACGCTCGCCCCTTCACGAAGCAAGGCCCTGAGCAGCAGGACGGCCTTGTAGGCTGCGATGCTGCCGGTTACGCCCAGCACGATCCGCTTCCCGACCAACGTCTGGCCTATGGGCCCGGAGCTTTCCACCTTGTCCTCCTTTTATTCCTCGTTCTCACTCACCACTGTCGGAGGGGTGTCGTCGACATACACGCTCAGTTCTTTCTTGATTTCCTTTGCATCGTCTCCACTCATAGAAGCGACGCGCTCCATTTCACCTTCTCTGCTGCGCTTCGACTCCTTCGTGGCATCCCGCGCTTCTTGACCGACGAGATACTTGACTTGTCCCCGGAGAACCTCGTCCAGGGCGATGGTTGTCTCCTTGGTGAAGCGTGATGGGGCATGACGTGATCCCTGTAAAATGTGCTTCGTCCGCTGGGCTGCAACGATTGCCAGCCTATGCCGTGAGTCAAACTCCTCTGCGGTGTATTGGGGCAAGAGTCTCAACATGTCGATCATGGAAGCGGTACTCCTTTGGGTAAGGGAAGATCCTTGCGATCTTCTGGTTTCTGGTCATCGTCGAAAATGAAATTGTTCTCGAGCCAGGTCATGTTCAATCGTTTCGTCTTCAAGCGTTCCGATCTGAAGATACTTTCGAGATCGCCAAGCGACTGGTCGAGGTCATGGTTTCGGACGATGTAGGCGTACTCCCGGTAGCTCCACACCTCCTCTCTCACTTTGTGCAGTCGCCGTTGAATCTCTTCCGGTGAATCGGATGCCCTGGTTTGCAGTCGCGACCGGAGGACGGTCATGGAGGGAGGAAGAATAAAAATCGGCACAGAATCCTCGAATCGTTTCTTAACCTGCATGGCCCCTTGGACGTCGATTTCCAGTAATACGTCAATCCCTTGGGAGATTTTTTCGGTCAACGATTTCAGCGGTGTGCCATAGAGTTGTCCATAGACCTGGGCCCATTCAACGAATTCATTTCGGCCGATCATGTCCCGAAATATGCCTTCTTCGACGAAATAGTATTCACGTCCATGCCTTTCCCCTGGCCGCGGTTTCCTTGTCGTATAGGAGATTGAATGCCACAATCCGGGGAGGTTCGCTGCAAGCTGTTTGCAGAGCGTGGTTTTTCCCGTTCCAGAAGGTGCGGAAATAATAAAGAGAATTCCCCGCCGATCCACCGAGGAGTCAGGGTGGGCTGCTGCCGGCGCCGTGGAACTTGTCGTACTGCTTGAGCTCATTCGACGTTTTGGACCTGTTCGCGGATACGTTCGAGTTCGGCCTTCATCTGAACTACCTGACCGGCGATCTCAGCATCGTTGGCTTTTGAGCCGATCGTATTGACTTCGCGCCCAATTTCCTGGAGCAGGAAATCAAGGGTTTTGCCGACTGGTTCTGTGCTGTTGAGCGTCTGCTCAAACTGTATCATATGCGAGTCCAGCCTGACTATTTCTTCCGTAATATCACCTCGATCCGCATACACGGCCAACTCTTGATAGAGTCGCGGGAGGTCGGGAATTTCCGATACCAGCAGCTTCTCCACCCGAAGCTTCATCCGGTTATACGTCTCCTGGGCAAGCAACGGGCTTCGCCCGGCAACGAGAGTCTTATATCTCCTGATCGTTTCAATCCGCGCGCGCATGTCCTCTGCCAACACCTTCCCTTCGCCTGTCCGCATCGCAGCGAGGTCAGTCAGGGCCTGGCTGGCCAACCGTTGAACAACTTTGGCCAGCTTCGGATCTTCCGCTGGCTGATCCGAAACCGATACGACGTCACGGAGTCCGGATATGAGCGCAAGGTCAATGGAACCGCTCAGCTTCAGCGAGTTCTTGAGGGTGCGGAGGACTTGATAGTACTGTTTCGCGAGGGCTTGGTCAAGGTTGACACTTCCTGCTCGGCCTTTGCCGCCTTGAAGGGACACCGTGATGTCGATGCGCCCACGGGCACAGCGTTGTTGGATCGCCTTCTTGAAGGAGTCTTCCAGGTGACTCAACGGTCGGGGAAGGCGGCAGCCGATCTCCAGAAAACGATGGTTGACAGATCGTATTTCAACTGTCACGGACCCGTCTTGCCAGGGAGCTTGTCGGCGGCCGAATCCGGTCATGCTACGAATCATTGGGAGCCTTTCTCCTTCCATGTACAGTGCCGGTAGATCGGACAGGTACGGCACTGAGGTTTTCTGGCGAGGCAGACATAGCGACCATGTAACAACAAGCGCTGTGAAAAGGCTGTCCACTGGGGGCGCGGTATGAGTTGCTGCAGGTCCTGCTCGACCAGGTCTGGATCGTCCGATTGGGTCAGGCCGAGCCGTTTCGCCACCCGTTTCACATGGGTATCGACAACGATACTAGGCTGGCCGAAGGCGTTTCCGAGGATCACGTTGGCAGTCTTCCTACCGACTCCCGGTAAGGCGATCAACTCATCCATCGTCTGCGGGACCTGTTCACCGAAGCACTCGGTAACGGTTTTGCCGCAGGCCACAAGATGCTTCGCTTTACTCTTAAAGAAACCGGTGGAACGAATGATCGCTTCGAGTTCAGGGAGCTTGGCCGCTGCGAGGTCTGCCGGCTGTCGATATTGCCGAAAGAGTGCAGGAGTCACCTGATTGACTCGCTGGTCGGTACATTGGGCGGAGAGGATCGTGGCGACGAGTAGTTCCCAAGGAGAACGATGGTCGAGCTCCATCTTCGGGTTTTTCATCGCACGTTGAAGCGCCTTGGCAATCTCCCGGAGGCGTTTTTGATGATCGGGTGATGATAGGGCTTTCGTCGTCATTGCTGGTACCAAATGGCGTGATTGTGCAACCGGTTAAGGGCGAGATGCAAGGGAGGTGGACGGGACGAGCACAGCCAACCGTTCTTCAAGATGCTGGATCAGCGGGGGCAAGGTCTCAGGATGGAGAGACGAAATCCCGATTGCACCGTAGCGCCGACAGAGGATTTCCGCCTGCCCGGGCGGAAGTTGGTCACATTTGTTGAATACCAGGACCCGTGGGAGCAGATCGAGCGTGAGACTTTGAAGCACGGCGTCGACGGATGCGATATGGGCGTCCAGATCTTTTGTCCCGGCATCGACGACATGGAGAAGGAGGTCGGCATCGCGCAGTTCGCCCAATGTCGTCCGGAAGGCTGCAAGGAGATCTTTCGGTAGATCGCGAATAAACCCCACCGTATCGGTGAGGATGACCTCACGGCCCTGGGGAAAGCGCAATCTGCGGCTTGTCGTGTCGAGTGTCTCAAAGACGCGTGGAGCCGTACTCACCTGACTCTTCGTCAGTATATTGAGCAATGTTGACTTGCCGGCATTCGTATAACCCACCATGGACAGGATCGGGAATTCTTGCCGGGTGCGGCGGGATCTCCGTTGGTCTTGATGGCGCGCAAAGCTCTCGACCTCCCGTTCCAGATGGTCGATACGTTCTCTGATGCGGCGGCGATCCGTTTCGAGCTTTGTTTCTCCCGGACCTCTGCTGCCGATACCGCCGCCCAAGCGTGAGAGACTCGTTCCCTGGCCGGAGAGTCGGGGGAGCAGATAACGAAGTTGGGCTAATTCAACCTGCACCTTACCCTCCCGGCTATGCGCCCGCTGCGCAAAAATATCGAGAATCAACTGAGTCCGGTCGATGACCGTGAGGTCGGTGATCTCTGCAATCGCGCGCACCTGCGCCGGAGCCAAATCTTGATCGAAGATCAAGAGATCTGCTCCCTTTTGCATGGCCTGCACCAGCACATCTTTAAGCTTGCCGCTGCCCAATTGAAATCTGGCATGGCCGCTCTGTGTGCGTTGCACTAAACGGTCAATCACGGTGAGATCTGCGGAAGAAGCCAGTTCCGCCAATTCGGCGAGGTGCTCTTCCTGTTCGTTCTTGCTCTTGGGTGATGCGCTCACGAGTATGGCTGTCTGGCCCTGAGCCATCCGGTGCGACCCACCCTGCCGTTGGAGGTCTGCCTCCAGCTCATGGATGAACGTTTCGAAACTCACCGGGCATTGATGCGTCAATGTAGGCTTCAGCACCGTGTACAGCTGCCCCTGAGGGCTGGGTGGATTGAGATGGGCGAGAGAAAGCAACCCCGGTTCGCCCTGGGGCGTCACTGCCAGGGTTCCGATCATATCGAGCCGGAGGAGGCCCAGCAGGGTGAGATCTTCTTGGCTGATTGCCTGTTCCTTCACCTGTGAGCGGATCAGTCTGAGGCCCCGCAACGATCGCGGGCTTGCCCGGTAGGCAGCCAGGATAGTCGGTGAAGGTTCGGCGCCTGCGCCCACCAGAACATCCTGCACTGCCCCACGCCGGTTAATGACTAGTCCGATGGGACGGCGTATCTCATGCGTAAACTGTGCGAGGGTTCTTGCCGCTTCAAGTGAGAGGACTTGATCCACAGGCATGCGCCGACGATAGAGCCGCTCAAGCATGGCGAGCTGGCCGGCTCGGAGACCAAGGACCTGTCCATGGATGTCTGGAATGGGCGTCGTTTCCTTATCGTTGATGGAAGCCCGGTCTATCTGGTCTATTCGGTCTGTCTGGTCTGTCTAGTCTGTCTGGTTCATCTGGTTAGTTTTCGTCAGACCAAACATACGAGACAGATCAGATAGACCTGATGGACCTCATCAACCAGATAGTGAGACGTGCGCATCGATTTCCAGTGTGCCCCTGAGCCCTGCCTGAAGCGAATGCCTCCCGGCTGCCGCAATCATCGCAGCATTGTCCGTACAATAAGCCAGGGGGGGCAGGCTCAAGTCTACGGATTCTGATGCGGCTCGTTGCTCGAGCAACGTACGAAAACGGGAATTGGCGGATACCCCTCCGACGACTGCCAAGGCATGAACCCCGGTTGATCGAACGGCAGCAAAAGCTTTTTCAACCAGAATTGTGACGATAGCCTCCTGGTAGCTGGCTGCGAGATCGGCAGCTTGCTCCGCGCGAGATAGCTCAGACATTACTTGAAGTGTATAGAGCAAAGATGTCTTTAAACCACTGAAACTGAAATCAAGACTCCCCTTCTTGAGATGGGAACGCGGAAAGGCGATGGCTTCAGGATTTCCTTGCCTGGCTAAACGATCGATCGCTGGCCCCCCCGGGTATCCCAATTGGAGCAATTGAGCGCCCTTGTCAAAGGCCTCCCCTGCCGCATCGTCTCTGGTAGCGCCCAGAAGTCGGCAATGACCATCAGCCTGTTTGTAATAGAGATGGGTATGACCACCCGAGACAACCAGTACCACGCTGGGTAATGGAAACGCTGGATCCTTCAACCAGGCAGAAGCGATGTGACCTTCAAGATGGCTGACACCTACGACCGGAATGTTCAAGGCATAGCCAAGAGCCTTTGCATAACTGACTCCGACCAGAAGGGCCCCGGCTAGGCCCGGTCCCTGGGTGACGGCTATCCCGGTAAGTTCCGTCCATGCGAGACCCGCCTGTCCTATCGCCTCAGCGGAGACCGCTTCAATCGATTCAATATGGGCGCGGGAGGCAAGTTCGGGAACGACGCCGCCAAATCGCTGGTGGACATCGTGTTGCGACGTAATCACATTCGAAAGAACTGCGCCGTCTGCAGCAAGCACCGCTGCGGCTGTCTCATCGCAGGACGTCTCGATACCCAGGATTGGTCCCGATATCCAGGTTGAGGTCGATGGTGAAATGGTTGTCATGGTCAAATGTTCACAGCAGGGCAGACTGGGGAGATCCCATGGCTATGTGCGGAGTTTGGAAATGACACAGCCCTTGCGGCCTGCCGGCGCCACAAGGGCTGTGTCGAACTCTATGCGATTACGTCGCGGGCAGGTGTTGGGCTGGACCATTAGACGCCAGCCATCGCCTCCTGCTCGATAAATACCGGAGCACCGTCGCGAAGCACCACACGGATTTTCCGGCATTCCTTGAATCGTCCCCTAATCATTTCCTCCGAGAGCGGATCGCCGATCGCCCGCTGAATCGTCCGGCGCATCGGTCTGGCTCCGTAGAGCGGCTCATAGCCTTCTTTGATCAACCACTGCTTGACGTCATCCTCGACTTCGATCTCCACGCCTTTTTCGAGGAGACGAAGGTTGAGTTCAGCCAAGAGAATGTCGAGGATACTATAGAGATGGGTCTTGTCGAGTTGATGGAAGACCACCACTTCGTCAATGCGGTTCAAGAACTCCGGGCTGAACGAGCGGCGCAACTCTCCCAACACCTCTTCCTTCTTATGGCGCTCCTGATCGCCTTCCGTGCTCTGGAATCCGAGCGAGACACCCTTCTGAATCATCTTGGTCCCGATATTGGAGGTCATGATGATGACGCAATTCTTAAAGTCGACCTTTCGTCCGAGACTGTCCGTCAGTACTCCGTCGTCCAATACTTGTAAGAGGATATTGAACACATCGGGATGGGCCTTTTCGATCTCATCGAACAGAACCACTGAATAGGGCCTGCGCCTGACCCGTTCGGTCAACTGGCCGCCTTCTTCATATCCCACATACCCGGGCGGGGCTCCGAATAGTCGAGAACTGGTGAACTTTTCCTGATACTCCGACATGTCGATGCGGATAAGCGAGTCCTCACTGTTGAACAGGAACTCGGCTAACGTCCTCGCCAGCTCGGTTTTCCCTACCCCGGTCGGTCCCAGGAAGATAAAGGAGCCGATAGGCTTTCGTGCTTCCTTGAGCCCTGCGCGTGATCGCCTGATGGCCCGGGCCACAGCGGAGATCGCTTCGTTCTGTCCAACGACGCGTTTATGGAGGAATTCCTCCATGCGGAGCAGTTTGTTGGATTCTTCCTCTTCGAGCTTGAAGAGCGGAATACCCGTCATCTTGGAGACGACATAGGCGACATCCTCTTTTCCAATCGTCGGCTTGTTCTTTTCCTGGTTCTTCTTCCACTCTCGTTTGGACTCATCGAGGAGCTTGCGCAGCCGCTCTTCTTCCTCGCGATGGCGAACGGCTTCCTCAAAGTTCTGCATCGAGATGGCCAGTTCCTTTTCGCGAGAGACCTTTTTCAGCTCTTGTTCCATCGCTTTCAGGTCGGATGGCAGGGCGTACGTCTGCAGTTTTGCCCGTGACCCCGTCTCATCGATCAAATCGATGGCCTTGTCAGGGAGGAAACGGTCGCTAATGTACCGATCGGACAACTTGACCGCTTCGAGGATGGCCTCTTCTGAGATTTCAACACCATGGTGTTCTTCATAACGATCGCGAAGCCCTTGGATGATCAGGACGGTTTCATCGTTGCTCGGCGGCTGAACGTGAATCGGTTGGAACCGTCGCTTCAGGGCTCCATCTTTCTCAATATGCTTCCGGTATTCATCGAGAGTCGTGGCGCCGATACATTGAATTTCGCCGCGCGATAACGCGGGCTTGAGCATGTTCGAGGCATCGATCGATCCTTCTGCCGCCCCCGCTCCCACCAGGGTATGGAGCTCATCGATGAAGATGATGATATTTCCTGCCTGCGTGATTTCCTTCATCACGACCTTCAGCCGTTCCTCAAACTGGCCACGATATTTCGTTCCAGCAACCAACGAACCGAGGTCGAGCGCAATCACGCGCCGTGAGAGAAGATTATCCGGCACTTCGGACTGGACTATCCGTTGGGCAAGACCTTCGACGATGGCGGTCTTGCCGACACCGGCTTCCCCGATAAGAACGGGGTTGTTTTTTGAACGGCGGCTCAGGATCTGAAGCACCCGCTCGATTTCGTCGGCCCGGCCGATGACGGGATCCAGTTGTCCTGCCTGGGCAAGCTGTGTCAGGTCACGACCGAACTCATCAAGCGCGGGGGTATTGCTCTTTCGGTCACGCTCGCGCGGAGCGGACTTGCGCAGGAATGTCACGGTTAATTGTCGGGCGGTGAGGAGATTGGCGCCTAAGCTGCGGAGAATCTTCCCGCCGATCCCCTCCTCTTCCCGGAGGAGGCCCAACAAAAGATGCTCGCTGCCGATATGATTGTGTCCGAGGAGACGGGCTTCTTCGACCCCGTATTCAATGACCTTCTTGACCCGGGGGCTGAAGGGGATCTCCCCAAAAGTCATCGTCGTGCCCCCTCCCGGCAAATTCCGTTCAATTTCCAAACGGATTTGTTCAGTGGAGAGCCCCATTTTTTTCAGGATCATCAGGGCAATCCCGTCTGATTCACGGAGAATGGCTAAGACAAGATGCTCGGTTCCGAGGTAGTCGTTTTGATGACGCTCTGCCTCTTCCCGTGCAAGGATGATGATCTTCCGACCCTTATCCGTGAATCGCTCGAACATCCTGCCTCCTTCTAGGTGGGCCTATAACGGGTTCCATACACGCAAACCTATCAAAAATCTGCCTAATTCTAACTAGAAGGGTTTTATGTGTCAAGGCTACCCGACAATCGCACAGAACGCGTTCCTCGTGAAACGTGAAGCGTATTTTGCGAAGGTCTAAGGATGTCGCATCCGCGTATTCGCCTCGCGGCAAAACCGTCATGACTCATACGGGTGATTCGTTGACTTCAAAAGACCCCCCCCGATACAATCCCGAAGATTTTTATCGGCATTTCACGAGCGCGCTGACAGGGTTTTGCCAATGAAAAGCAAGAGCATCGGGATTCTGACTAAGCCGAAGTTCTCAGAAGTCAAGAACACATTGCACAATGTTGTCACGTGGCTCCGGGCTCGAAGCATCGATGTGATGATGGATACGACATCGGCGCACCTCCTTGGTGAACAAGGGGGCTCGCAGGAAAATCTGCTGGCGAGCAAAGCGGACGTACTTCTGGTCTTAGGCGGTGATGGGACCATGCTCAATGCCGCGCGACTTGCCGGGGAACGAGGTATTCCCATCCTGGGGGTCAACATGGGTGGGCTGGGCTTCTTGACGGAAGTCAGGCCGGAGAATCTCTATCCCTCGCTCGAACGGGTATTTGCCAATGATTTTGTCCTCGATGAACGGCTCATGCTACGGACACGTATCCATCGGCGCGGAGAGACGGTCGCGCAAGGGATCGTGTTGAACGACGTCGTGATCAGCAAGGGCACGGTTGCCCGTATGATTGGATTGAAGATTGCAATTCAGGGACGGTTCGTGACCAACTTGCGTGGCGACGGATTGATTGTCAGCAGCCCGACGGGATCGACCGCCTATTCGCTTTCAGCCGGAGGTCCGATTATCGATCCGGCAGTGCAGTCATTGATCCTCACGCCAATTTGCCCCCATACCCTGACACATCGGCCATTGATCGTGCCTAGCAACGCCGAGATCGAGGTTACACTGACCAGTAAAGATGACGGCTCGATGGCGACCCTCGACGGACAGGTGGGAGTAGCGATAACGCAGGGAGATACGGTTGTGATCCAGACTTCGGAGCATCGGACCAAATTGATCCGGTTCCCGGAGAGCAACTACTACGACGTACTCAGAGAAAAGCTCAAATGGGGGGATAGGTAGACTCGATCAACCCAATCATCTCCTGGTTGCTGGCGTACTTAAACTCTCCGATACAATCGACCTCACTCTTATGTGCCTTCTCCGCCGCTTCCAGGGCTCGTAGACGCTTCACGTCCACCGGATGGCTCTTTCGATTTTTGAGGGTCGTCTTCAAATTATCGAGAACGGTCTTTGAGGGGTTGCCAGGCTGCTTGGTTGCCAGATACCGGCTTACGACCTCTGCGCACCAATCCCCGTCCCGCTTGGCGACACCCACTAATCCTTCGCTCGCTTTGCGAGCCCAGCCTGCGAGAAACACTCCGTCAAGAATTTTGCCTGTCGTGTCGTCATAGGCTTGGAAGAGCGAATCATCCGGATCGTTCCCGGTCTTAGTGGGATTCGTGACAAACATGCCACTCTTGTACGGGAGTCCTACGGTTTCATCGACTTTATCACCGACGGCAAAAACCACAGAGTCGCAGGGGAATTCATAGTACTGTTTCAGCCCGACGGCGGCCGTGTCGTTTCCCTTGGGCTCCAGCTTGTTCTCCTCCATCTCCAACCCGCGCACGCGATTGTTGCTGTCGACCAGGATGCGCTTGGGGGAAGCGAGAAACTTGAACCCCATTTTCGTGTTGCTGACTGCCGGCTCACATTTAATAAATTCGTCCGTCAGTCCCTTCAAGACCTCGTCGGCATTCTGTCCGACCGCGGCAAGGCGATCCTTAATACGCGCCACTTCAGTGGTAATGCCTGCCACATCCATGTTGGCGCAGACCGCACGAATTTCCTTTGGATTGTACTTTCTCTCGGCCGGCCCGCGCCGCACAACCGCGGTGACCCGTTCGATTTTCTTGTAGCGAACCAGCCAATGGGAAATATCAACCATCACATCGCCGGCCCCGATGATGGCCACGTGCTTGCCCATCTCAAAGGGGCGATCGCCGAAACCGGGCAGGCGATTGAAATGGTAGACCACGTCTTTCGCGTGAAAGACTCCCTTGGCTGAATCCCCTTCTACGCCGATGGCCTTGGTCCCTTGCGCGCCGATCGAAAACACGACCGCGCTGGCGCCAAGGTTTCGGACCTCGTCGACTGTGAGGTCTTTGCCGTTGCCGATTGAGACATTGCCGAAATAGTGGACGTTCGGTTTATTGAGCAACTCCCAGTACTGCTTCTTGAGACCGCCGCGGAGCTTCAGTTTTGCGGGAAAAATCCCATATTCAGCTAATCCGCCGAATTTGATATCCCGGTTCAGAATGATAATTTCATGGCCGGCCTTAGCCAACGTGCTCGCGACTGCCATCCCGGCTGGTCCGGCTCCGACCAGAAGAATTACATGCGAATTCGTATTGCTCATGTATTGGTTCCTAGAAAAGGTGAACGGAGAAGTGACGAGAACCCCAACAGTTCCGCGGACTTTAGCATAGGGGATTTTGCGCTGTCAAAGCTGATTGGCGAGAACTGAGAAGTCGGTGAAGACGTTCATCGGTTAGCCCGTGCTGCTACTGCGAAATGGAAGAAATATCGGTCTAAGCTTGCCAGATCAGTTCCGTACAGCGTACTGCCCAACATGGCGTCCCCGTCTACCTTCTATCCTCCCGCACTTCCCACAGGCCCGCCTGGCTCGGTCATGCGCCAGGGGTCGAGTAGTTCGGTGAGACGTTTTTCTGAGAGGATTTTCTGCTCCTTTGCCATCTGGCGGACGGTCTTGCCGGATTTGTATGCTTCCTTAGCCAGTTTCGCGGCAGCTTCATACCCGATCTCCGGCGCCAGGGCGGTACACATGGCCAGACTCTCTTCAATCAAGCTCTTGCAACGTTCCTCGTTGGCCTTGATGCCGTTGATGCACTTGACGGCGAAATTGGTTGAGGCTGTCGAGAGGAGCTCGATGGACTGCAAGAGGTTATAGGCCATCACCGGCAGCATGACGATCAGCTCGAAGTTAGCCGCCTGCCCTCCCACTGTGACGGTCATATCGTTGCCGATGACCTGGGCACAGACCATCGTCACCGACTCGGCGATCACCGGGTTGACTTTGCCCGGCATGATCGACGAGCCAGGCTGGGTCTCCGGGAGGTTGATCTCTCCCAGTCCACAGCGAGGGCCGGAGCCAAGCCAGCGAATGTCGTTGGCAATTTTCATGAGACTCACGGCGATCGTCTTCAACTCGCCGCTCGCTTCGACCAATGAATCTTGTGTGGACTGGGCTTCAAAGTGGTTCTTCGCTTCGATGAATGTACAGCCGGTCTCTTTCGAGATGATAGCCAGTACCTTGGCAGGGAATTTCGGGTGGCGATTGAGTCCTGTGCCGACGGCGGTTCCTCCGAGTGCGACTTCACCGAGCGCCGCTTGTGCTCGTTTGACGCGTTGAATGCCTAATTCGATCTGACGCGCGTACCCGCCAAACTCCTGGCCCAATCGGACTGGCGTCGCATCTTGCAAGTGAGTGCGACCGATCTTGACGACCTTGTCGAACTCCTTGGCTTTGCGCGCGAGCGCTTTCTGTAACAACGTCAGCGCCGGAATGAGCTGCTGTTGCATCATTTCCCCGGACGCAATATGAATCGCCGTGGGAATTACGTCGTTGCTGGATTGGCCGAGGTTCACGTGATCGTTCGGATGTACGAGCTTGCTGCCCCTGGCTCCACCGAGCAACTCGGTCGCACGGTTGGAAATCACCTCGTTGGTATTCATGTTGGTCGAGGTGCCTGAGCCGGTTTGGAAAATGTCCACGGGGAACTCGGCATCGAGCGTACCCTTGACCACTTCTGTCGCGGCCTGTTTGATCGCATCCGCCTGTTTCTTGTCCAGAAGGCCCAGCGACTGGTTGACGGTTGCGGCAGCGCGTTTGATCAGCCCCATCGCCCGGATCATGGATCGGGGAAACCGCAACGAACTGATCGGAAAGTTTTCGATCGCGCGGGCGGTTTGCACTCCATAATAGGCGTCAGCCGGCACGGCTAACTCTCCCATTGTGTCCCGCTCAACTCTGGTAGCACCAACCGACGTCGTCGTTGTACCGGTTTGCTTGTTCTTCATGCGCGCACTCCATGGTAAGGGTTCTTACTCGCCGCGGGCGTCATGATAAACTCAGGCCGGTCAGAAAAGATAGGTTGAGGTTGAGGTTAAGGTTGAGCAGGCGAAGGCCTTAGGTTCCGGACGCAAGGTTTGGTATTTTCTTCACTTAACCTCAACCTTAACCTTCAACCTTCCGGTAAGAGGTGAGGTTGAGCAGGGAAGATGAATGTTAGAGGTTGGAGGCGAGAAGACAGGTTGAGGGGCCAGTCTCGCGGTCACCCCACTACCTACTCACCACTTACTACTCACCAAATTTGAGGGGAAGAGGCCCGCCGGAGCGGGCCTCTGTTCAGACTGGATTCGGTATGTGTTGATTAGCCGACTGTGACTTCGATCGCTTTCGGCTTTGCCTTCTCGGATTTGGGAAGTGCAAGGTTGAGAATCCCGTCTTTGAATTCCGCCTTTACTTTTTCCTCATCGATGACATCGGGCAGTGTAAAGCTCCGGACGAAGCGGCCATACGAACGCTCCACCCGATGGTACCGTTTGCCCTTCACTTCCTTCTCCTGCTTCCGCTCACCCTGGATCGTGAGGACGCCGTCTTCGAGTGTCACCTTCACATCCTCTTTCTTCACATCAGGGATCTCCGCCTTGATCTGATACTCCCCCTCTGTCTCGCTGACATCTACCGAGGGTACCCAATCAGCCACGACCATTGTCTCCTTGCCGTTCGTCCGAGCCGGCGTGGAGCGATGAAACATCTGATTCAAGCGGTCCGACACGTCTTCAAGCTCCCGAAACGGATCCCACCGTACGAGTGTCATAGTAGACCTCCCTCTGATTATTAATATGATGTGCTAGATTGTCTCTTCCTGACGCGCGCCGAGTACTCTGTCTGATTGAAGAGATAATTCGGCCTGCGGCAGAGTCAAGGGGGCAGAAGAAAGGTTGAGGTTGAGGTTAAGGTTGAGGAGGAGAGGATTGTTGGAGGTATGAGGTTGGAGGCTGGAAGAAAGGTTGAGGTTGAGGCTGAGGTTGAGTGGGAAGGCGAGAAGAGAGGATGAGGCTGAAATGAGGCAATTCCGGTCTTCGCTCAACCTTAACCTCAACCTTAACCTTCCTCGACCCCTTCAGCAGCCTGCTTACCGTTGCTCGATGGGTACATACCGCCTGCCATGTTCACCGGAATAGATTTGGTCCGGCCGGAACAGTTTGTTTTCGTGAAGCTGCTCCAGCCAGTGAGCCAGCCATCCGGACACTCGAGCCATCGCGAATAGCGGTGTGAACAGATCGGTCTCGATGCCCATCTTCTGGTAGACAATCCCGGAGTAGAAATCGACGTTGGGATAGATCTCCTTCCCCTTCAGTAACTCTGCTGCAACCAACTCCACCTCTAAGGCGACCTCATACAATGGCGAACTGCCACATTCCGTGAAGAGCTGCTCGCAGAGGCCCTGTAGAATCGTCGCACGAGGATCCTTGACTTTGTAGACCCGGTGGCCGAAGCCCATCAGCTTCTTTTTTGCGCGGACCTGTGCTTCGAGATAGGAGCGGACGCGCTTCGGCTCTCCGATCTCCTTCAACATCTGCACGACTTCTTCGTTGGCTCCACCATGCAGCGGCCCCTTCAAGGCGCCGATCGAGGAAGCGACGACCGTGTAGGGATCCGCCAACGTCGAGGCAGTGATCATGCCGGTGAAGGTTGAGGCATTCATCGTGTGCTCGGCATGGAGAATCAAGCTGTCGTCAAAAATATTACCCCAGAGGGCAAGCGGCTCTGTTTCCGTCAGCATGTAGAGAAAGTTTTCCGAAAACCCAAGATCGTCGCGCGGGGGAATATACTCATCCCCGTGCCGCAGCCGCGCCCAGGCCGCGACGATGGTCGGCAGTTTGGCTACGAGACGGACGGCTGACCAGTAGTTGTTGTCGGCGTCTTTGACATGACGGCCTGGGTAAAACATGCCCAAGGCGGCGACGGCGGCTTGCAAGGCGTCCATGGGATGTCCCTGCTCCGGAAGGCATTTCAACAAATCGACAATCTTGAACTTGATGCGACGGTGGTGGACGACGTCCTCGTGCCATTTGGCAAACTGCGGTTGAGTCGGAAGGTGTCCAAATAACAACAGATAGGCGGTTTCAAGATAGGATGATCGCAGGCAAAGTTCTTCGACGCGGATGCCGCGATATTCCAATACGCCTCGCTGTCCGTCCACATCGCTGATCGACGATTTGGCTGCAGGGACGCCGGCGAGCCCCGGCATGAAATCATGTGGCATGGTCCGTATCCTTCATCTGTCTATCAGGATATATGTAGCGTGGGCTGCACGTCTAGCTGGTTTATTTGGTTCATGTGGTTTGTTTAGTTGGTTTGGTTCGAAGCACGAAAGAAACCAAACGAACCAGCTAACCAAATAAACGAAACAAACCAAACAAACTAAATGAACCAAATGAACCAAATGAACAAGCCGGAGGATCTTGAAATGGTCCCTATCGGTTGGCATACTGACTTGAGAGCCGCAGACGGCAAAAAATGTTTGTTTGGTTCATGTGGTTTGTTTAGTTGGTCCGATTCGAAGCACGAAATGAACCAAACAAACCAAATAAACGAGACAAAGATGACTTCGCGCTCGTCTCCCCTCCTGCTGCTGTTCGGTTTCCTGATGCTGGGGACAGCATCCACGGTTCAGGCCGACGGCGAAATTCTTGCCTTTGCGGTCGTGAGCGAGGCGCCAAAAGATAAGGCGCGGGTAGCGGCAAAGGTCTCCATACATGACGCAGTGTCGGATATGAAGCTGCTTGCGTCGGAGACGATACTGAATAATCTAATCTGGAAAAAACTCGAGATCTGTCACGCAATGAAGCTTCACGGATTTAAAGCGGCTGAAGGCTTCCAGGTCGTCACAGTGCACGTGATCGACGCCGGCATGCTGCCGATGTCTTTGCAGTCATTCGCCGGTGACTGTTTGATCAAAAAAGCGATCGAGATCGTGCCGCTGGTAGACTAGTTTGGTTGATTTGGTTTGTTTGGTTTCTTTGGTTTATTTCGTTTGTTTGGTGCGAATGGCTTCTCTCATTCTTCGAACCAAACCAACCAAACAAACGAGACAAACCAAATAAACGAGCGTAACAAGCGCGATACGCGCTTGTTACGCTTGCCGGCATTCCAGGCAGGAGGTTGGTTCTTCTGCTGCCTCACAATCTGCTGAGGTCAAGGGGAAGAGATGTTCGCACTGTTGGCAGGGACGAATTTCGAAGTAGGCGATGCCCTTGTCATCGATGTCAGTGGGCAAGAGCAGCTCCAGCGGGTCATATCCGATTATTCCGCCGTCAGAAAATTTGATGAGGGCCAAACGATCGTTAAAGACCTCAAAGGTTCCTTCCTGCCCTTTCCTGGCCAGGACATGGCCGAGGACGAACACCGGTTGCCCCTTGCGCTTCGTTCGGAGGTCTCGTAGGCTGTGTTGGGTATCTGTGGCGCAGGAAAACTGTCCAGTCGAGCTGGTTCCGAAGATTGGAGTCGGCATCATGTGTGTCTCCGGTTTTCTCTATCACATAGATAAAAATGGCGTCAAGGCAGGCAAGACGCTGAGGAAGGAGTAGAGGTATGGGTGAGGTCACGATTTACCAGAAACCAACCTGCAGCACATGCCGTCAGGCGGTGCAGTTGCTAAAAGACAGCGGCAAGCCCTTCAAGGCCATCAATTACTACGAGAGGCCGTTTACGAAGGCACAACTGAAAAACCTTTTGAAGAAAGCCGGCCTTTCACCGAAGGACATTTTAAGAACGAAAGAGGACATCTACAGGGATCTCGGCTTGGCGAAAAAGACACTGTCGGACGATGAGTGGCTCGATGTGTTGGTGGCCCATCCAGACCTCATTCAACGTCCGATTGTCGAAAAGGGTGAGAAGGCGATCTTGGCCAGACCGGCGGAGTCTGTGAAGACACTGCTGTAGGACGACGGAAGGTTGAGGTTGAGGTTAAGGTTGAGGGGGGAGGCAAACGGTTAGAGGTTTGAGGGAGAGGGTTACCCTCCGCTTTCCTACTCAACCTCAACCTTAGCCTCAAGCTTTCGCGAACGCCGTGCCGGGATACTCGCGGTTGATCCACGTTTCACGACATTCCCTCCTGTCCCCTTGGCCTCATAGAGCGCAAGGTAGGCCGATTTAATCACCAGGCTCAGCGTCGCACTGTCGGTCAGTTTTTCCGCCACGCCGATACTGAGAGTGATCGGAAGCTCTCGATCGCGTCCCCCGGCTTTTGTGGTCCCTCGATGCGCTTCCCATACCCGATCTGATCCCCGGAGGAACAGACTGATCGCTTCCGCTGTTTTCCGGATCGTCTCCAGGATATGCAAAGTTTCTGTGGTCGATTTTCCCGGAAACAGCAGGGTCAGTTCTTCTCCAGTCGCACGGAAGATCTGGCCATCAGTGCAAGCGGCCTGAACTCTGGGTGCAACCAGTTTCAATATCTGCTCGCTGACAGATTTTCCGTGGGTGTTGGCATACTGAGTCAGTTGGTCGATGCTGACGACTGCGACGGAAAAACGTTTTCCGAGTTGCCCGATCGCTTCGTCGTAGGCCAGGCGGCCCGGGATACCGGTGAGTTCATCCCGGTAGGTCCGTTGATACAAAGATTGAAGCAGGGTGACAAAGAGAATCAAGCCGGCCGTCATGAAAAAATTTGCCGATTGCCATCCATACCGGCTGGCGTGATAGGCCGTGAACACGGCACACAATGCCCAGATAGCCCCTCCCTCCAATGGATCACGGTGAAGGATGAATCGTACAAAATGCAGGAGCAGCGCAATGGCAAAGGCACAGAGCGCCGCCTGTGGAATCGGCGTCCAATCTGTGTACTGAGCGGGGATGTACTCGCGTGTGAAAGCGGAGGCCAGGTCTAGCTGGTCTGGAAGGCAGAGCCAGAGCAGCAATGGCTGGATCAGGACGAGTACAATTCTAGTTATGCCACGAAGCGTCGAGAGGGAATCCTCCTTGATGATCGAAAAGGCCAAGAGATTAAGAGGAACGAGAAAAGCCGTCACGCCGACAAGGGTCTGCAGTGTCGTAGCCTGATCGGCCAGTGTCAGCACAAGGAGGGACAGGATCATGCGGCTGCTGGAAAAGTACCAGCCAAAGATGAGCCCGAATGTGAGAACGATATACGGTAGAGCGCCGATCGGCGGCTGCAGCCACATGGGGAGCCCCTGGGGGCGAAGAAATCCGATCGCGATGAGAAAAATCAGTCCTCCGGGGAAGAACAGGGCAAGGAGAGGTTTCGAGAGCAGACTTAGCATTGGTTTGTTTTGTTTGTTTGGTCCAGCTGGTTTGTTTGGTTGGTTCGGTCCGAAGCACAAAAGAAACCAAAGAAACTAAATGAACCAAATGAACCGCATCTCGCTCGTTTGGTGCCAGATCCGTACCCGGCCACCATCGATCTAGGAATGGAGTCCACAGAAACCGACAAGGCGACATGACTGAAAAACCATGGCTTTGCGGGGCGAAATTTGGCTCTTCCGATCAGGCAGTCGGAAGCAGTGAAGGTTGGGGGCGAGGCAGGGGCGTTTTTGAACAGTACTGGAAGATTGTTGTGGGAAAGGGAAGTCAGAACTGGTTTGTTTGGTTTGTTTAGTTATTTGGTTTAACGAGATCAACTAAAGCAACCAAACAAACAAGACAAACCAAACAAACGTTCCTATAACCCTCCCCGGGTCAGCCGCAGCGAACCCGAATTCTTATCCACGCTGATCGTGACCGCTCCCTCCAAGACTTGTAGCATTAGATTGCCGACTAATTGTCGTCGCCAGCCACGGAGGATCGGAACATCGAGAGTGGCTCGGTTCTGTTTGCCCTCCAAGAGTGTTTGCAGGTCGGCGCTGGTAGCAATCATGGTGGGGGCGATCCCCTCCTCTGCTGCGCGGGCCTTCAGGACAGCCTGCAGCAGCTCGACGACGCCGGTTGACTCAGGGTCCGGTTTTCTCTCGCTCGGGACCGCCGGCCATGCAGATGGGGGGAGTGCCAGTGCCGATGTGATAGAGGCCAGCAGTTGTCCCCCATGGCGATCGACCTCAGAGGAATGGACGCCGCGGAGACCACGGAGGTCATTGAGCGATTTGGGTGGATGGCGAGCCAGTTGGAGAAGCACCTCGTCTCGCATGACCCGCCCGCGGGGCACATTCCGGCGTCGGGCTTCCGCTTCCCTCCAGGCAGCCAACTCACGAAGTATCGCAGCCCCTTTGGGCTTGAGCGTTTCCCAGCCTCTAATTCTTTGGTAGCGTTCCTGCGGCTCCCGGCTCTTTTCCCCCACCGCCGTTTCGAGTCGGGCAAATTCCTCGTCGACCCACTCCGAACGGCCGAGCGTATTCAGACGATCCTGCAGATGTGTATGGATTGACAGCAGGAATTCGACGTCTTCCAGCGCATACGAAATCTGGTCGTCCGAAAGGGGGCGTGCGCTCCAGTTGGTAAAGGTATGGGCTTTGGCCAGCTTCGTGCCGTGGAGACGTTGAACCAGGTTGGCATAGGCGATTTGGGCTCCGTATCCGACCATGGCTGCGGCGATCTGCGTATCGAAAAACGGCTTGGGGATCTGCCCTGCATGGGTGGCAAAGAGATCGAGATCTTGCCGCCCGGCGTGCACGATCTTGGCGACCTTGGGATCGCAGATGAGTTCCCAGAATATGTCGAGCGAGCCGCTGGCTTGCACGGCGGGAAAGTCGATCACGGCAGCGGTGCCGGCAGTGGCGACTTGAATCAGCTCGAGTCGCGGGATGAAGGTGTCTTCACCGACGAACTCGGTATCCAGAGCCAACCGCGGGCTTTGCCTCAAGACCTTGCAGAGAGATTCAAGCGCAGGCTGGTCGGTCACATATTGGGCCGGTGGATGAGCTGTCACGTGGGGTTCATTCTGTAGGGCGGTAGGCGGCGTCCGGGGGCCGCGGTGGCTCCACATTGCTGAGGCTCAAGTATTCCTTGAGGAATTGATACGCCTCCAACATGCGGCGCAACTCCGGTTCAGCACTCCGGTCGCCGTTATTCGAATCCGGATGGAATTGCTTCGCCTTTTGACGAAATGCCGCTGTGACATCGGCGAGCGAACTGCCGAATTCTACTCCCATCGCGGCATAGGCGTCCATGGCGTTGTTGATGTTGCTCGACCCTTGCGAAAAGTCCCCTCCTCCTCCACCAGCCGCTTTCAACATATCGGCCAGGCTGACTTTCCTGCGCCGGCGACGGGGACGCTCTCGAATCTCACTGTCGAAATCATCCCATCGATCTTCCACAAACTCCAGACGGGATTCCAAACGCATCGCACCGGCGAGATCCCGGATCTCCCCGATTTCATCTTCAATCTGGGCCAGCGACTTGAGGATTTCCTCCAGCCCTTCTTCAATACGGAAGAAACTGTCGACCCGCTCCAGCATCATGGTGTCGACGGCAACCTCAAGACTATCTTCGGCCTTCGGACGCAAGGACTCGATCCGCCGTCTCATGCCATTCTGAAACTTGATAAATTTACGTTGTGAAAAAGGCATAGCTCGTAGACGAAAGGTTGAGGTTGAGGTTAAGGTTGAGTTCGGAGAATGGACACAGAATTATAATCAGCTTCCCCGCTCCTAACCCTTGATTAGAACATCAACTTCTCTTTTACCTCTGCGCTCAACCTTCTCCCATTGGGGCGCATTCTAGCATAGGCTAGCCCCGTGCCTGAAGTGCTGAAAATAGGGAAGAAAATGGGAGAATTGCCGGTCAGGCCGACGGGATGTCGTTGCCTGGCTTACTGCGGCGGCGTGCCAGGCCTGTCTCGCGCGCAGCTGCTGCCACGGCTTTTGCCACGCGCGGGACAACAGTCTTATCGAAGACGCTTGGAACGATGTAGTCCGCTCCGAGTGCCGCAGTGGGAATGGTCTCAGCGAGAGCTTTTGCCGCGGCGAGTTTCATGGCTTCATTGATGTCGCGTGCCTGCACGTCGAGCGCGCCTCGAAAGATGCCGGGAAACGCGAGCGCGTTGTTGATTTGATTCGGATAATCCGAGCGCCCCGTCGCGAAAATCCGGCAGTGCGACGCGGCAAGCTCAGGAGCGACTTCCGGGTCAGGATTGGCCATCGCAAAGACGATGCGATCTACCGCCATCAGATCCAGATCTTCTGCAGTGAGGATATGGCCGACGGATAATCCGATAAAGACATCGGCTCCCTTCAGCGCATCCCTGAGGGTGCCCTGAGGACGGTCTTTGGTCATACAGGGGGTGAGATCTGTCCGGCAGGCTCTCAGCTGCTCGCCGTCTCCTCGCAAGACGATACCATTCGGCTCGCACCCGATTAAGTGAGAGAGACCGGCAGCCAGTAGCATTCTGCAGCAGGCGGTTCCAGCTGCGCCAAGGCCGTTGACCACGACGTGGATGTCTTCCATCCGTTTCCCGACGACCTTGAGCGCATTGGTCAAGGCGGCGAGGATGACCACGGCTGTGCCGTGCTGATCGTCATGCATGACGGGAATATCCAGCGTACTTTTCAACCGGCGTTCGATCTCGAAACAACGAGGCGAACTGATATCTTCCAGATTGATGGCGCCGAACCCGGGGGCGATGGCCTGAACGGTACGCACGATCTCATCGGGATCCTGGGTATTGAGGCAGATGGGCCATGCATCGATGTCCGCCAGCTCTTTGAACAGCATGGCTTTCCCTTCCATCACCGGTAACGCAGCTTCAGGGCCGAGATTGCCGAGCCCCAACACTGCCGACCCGTCTGTGACGACGGCAACGGAGTTGCCTTTGCTGGTAAAGACATGGACCTTCGTCTTGTCCTTCGCGATCGCCTGCGAGACGCGCCCGACTCCCGGCGTATAGACCATCGACAAGAGGTTTCTGGTTGTGATGGGGAACTTGCATTGGATGTGAATCTTTCCACCGAGATGGAGAAGAAAAATCCGATCGGAAGCCGAGAGTACCTTCACGTCCGGTAATGCGGCGATCCGAGCGAGCACCTTCTCTCCATGGGCTTCGTTGTGGACATCGAAGGTCACGTCCGGCACCATGCGGTCGGCCGTGGCAGAAGCAATATCCACCGCGCACAAGTTCGCGCCTTCCTCAGCCAGAATCGCAGCAACCTTGGCAAACATGCCTGGTATGTTGGCGAGTTCCATGCGAACAGTCAGGCGGTAGTTCGAATACGGCCCGTTGTCATTCATGGCTAATCCCCTGGTGGGTCTGTTTGGTTTATTTGGTTTGTTTCGTTATTTAGTGCGGTTGGTCCGAACAACAAAATAAACCAAACAAACCAAATAAACCGGCTTCGCTCCGTTGCTCCGTTAGATTACCACAACAGCGATCAAGAGCTGGAGCAGAACGGTAGTTGTTTGTTTGGTTCATTCAGAAGCCATCGCAGGCTGTTCAGAAAGGCCGTCCAGCAAGGCCGCAGCAAGCGACGAGGCGAAGCGTACTCTCTGCAGTACGTTGAGCCTCTGAGCGCCGCGAGAACGCCGCTGGCGGACTTTGTCAACAGCCTGCTAAATCAACCAAATCAACCAGTTGGGAAGATGGGGTCGGTTCTTGACTTTGCACTACGTCACTTCTATCGTATCGCCTCATGGCTCGCCCACTCCGTCTCGAATTCCCTGGCGCGCTCTACCACATCACCGCCCGGGGCAACGCGCAGCAGTCCATCTTCGTGGATGACACAGATCGGCAGCAGTTTATCCGCTTGCTCGGTCGGGAAATTTCGCAGCAACATTGGCGATGCTACACCTATTGCTTGATGGGCAATCACTATCATCTTGTGATCGAAACGCCAGAGCCCAATCTCAGTCGAGGCCTGAAACGACTCCACGGCACCTACACACAATGGTTCAATCGCCGTCACCACCGTGTTGGGCACGTGCTGCAGGGCCGATTTAAGAGCCTCCTTGTGGAAAAGGAAAACTATTTGCAAGAACTGTGTCGTTATGTCGTGCTAAATCCGGTTCGAGCCGGCATGGTGAACACAGTGGGAGCGTGGGCGTGGAGCAGCTATCGAGCCACCGTAGGAACACACGCAGCACCAGATTGGCTCGACACTGCGACCGTACTCTCACTCTTCGAGAGCAACATGGCGAATGCTCGAATGGCATACCAACGCTTCGTCACGGAGGGGATCCACCAGCCTTCACCGTGGAAAGATGTGACGGGCCAAATTTTTCTTGGAGGTCCGGATTTCCTCGAGCGGATCGAACAACTCGTGCGCGGGAAGCCTGTGACGAATGTGCCGACCGTTCAGACCCGTCCGACTCGTCTGACTCCCGAAGATGTCATCCAGCACGTCGCTGTGGCCTATCGACTTCACCCGGGCGCCCTGCTCAATCGTTCCCACCGCGAGGCGTATCAAACAGCCGTATACTTGCTGCGGCGCGCCGCGAACGAACCCTTGCAGACCGTGGCCATGCGTTTTCGCATTTCGCCTTCTCGGGTTTCGAAAATTCAAACCGCGCTAGAAGCTGCGGCGCTCACTCCGCCGCAAGCGCGGCTCTTTGCCAAGTGCAAAGTCAAGAACTGACCCCTCACTGATTGACCCTTCTCCGACCACGATGCTACCGTAGCGCCATGTCTACGTCACCGGAAGCAGCAAGGTCCAATCGTCTCGTCCACGAAACCAGTCCCTATCTCCTCCAGCATGCCTCGAACCCGGTCGACTGGTATCCCTGGGGGCCGGAGGCGCTTCAGGCAGCGAAATCACAGAACCGTCCCATCCTGCTCTCGATCGGATATTCTGCCTGCCATTGGTGTCACGTCATGGAGCGGGAATCGTTCGAGAACGAGACCATTGCTTCGCTCATGAACCAGCATTTTGTCTGCATCAAAGTCGACCGGGAAGAACGCCCGGATCTCGATGAGATCTACATGCAGGCGACCGTCACCCTCAATCATGGACAGGGTGGATGGCCCATGACTGTGTTCCTCACGCCGGATCAGCAGCCGTTCTTTGCCGGCACCTATTTCCCTCCGGACGACCGCTGGGGCCGCCCGGGGTTCCCCAGCCTGCTCAAGAAGATCGCCGAAGCCTGGGCGACAGACTCCGCCGACCTCACAAATCAAGCGCGTCAATTGACCGAACGATTGAAAAGTGAAGTCAAATCGGCCTCCCCTATCTCCGTCAGTGTCTCCCTGCTCGATGAAGCGGTGACGCAATTCCGTGAGGATTTCGATGAGCGCCACGGCGGATTCGGCAACGCGCCGAAATTTCCCCCCTCGGCAGGGCTCTCCCTGCTCCTCCGTTGCTACCGGCGAACAGGGGACAGCCGCACGCTGCAGATGGTCACAAGCACGCTCGATGCGATGGCGGACGGGGGGATCTACGACCATATCGGCGGAGGGTTCGCGCGCTACTCCACCGACCAGCGCTGGCTGGTTCCCCATTTCGAGAAGATGCTCTACGACAATGCGCTTCTGGCCCGGACGTACCTGGAAGCCTATCAAGTCACCAAGCGGGCCTCCTACCGCCAGGTCACGATGGACGTGCTCGACTATATTCTCCGGGAAATGACCGATCCGTCCGGAGGATTCTACTCCGCGACGGATGCGGATTCGGAAGGGGTCGAAGGAAAATTCTTCGTCTGGACGCCGGCGGAAATCCAGGCCGCGCTGCAGAATGAGGAAGATACCCGCCGCTTCTGTGCCTGCTACGATATTACCGAGCCGGGGAATTGGGAACATCGGAGCATCCCGAACCGGCTGCGTCCCATGGAAGCCGTAGCCAAGGAATTGAACCTCACAGTTGATGAGCTCAACGAGACGGTCCAACGTGTCCGTCCCCTCCTCTATCGCGCCCGTCAACAGCGCATCCCGCCCGCACTCGACGACAAGATCATTACGGCCTGGAACGGCATGATGATGTCAGCCATGGCCGAGGCCGGCCGGGTATTGGGCATCACACGTTTTACCGAAGGAGCGATGAAGGCGGCAGACTTCCTCCTCGCCTTGCACCGGACTCCCGAGGGGAATCTGCTCCGCACATCCCGGCAGGGCCGTGCCCACCTCGACGCGGTGCTGGAGGACTACGCCTATCTGGCGGAGGGGTTGATCGATCTCTACGAAGCCTGCGGGCAGGAACGGTATCTCACTGCCGCGCTTCAACTGGGCGAGCGGATGGTGGGCTCGTTTCACGATAAGGAGCAGGGAGGGTTCTACACCACAGCGGAAACGCATGAACCCTTGATCATCCGGGCGCGCGAAGGGGCAGATGGCGCGACGCCCAGTGGAAATGCCGTCGCAGTCTCAGCCCTGGCGAGACTCTCGTTTCACTTCGATCGCCATGACTTGCGTGAAGCGGCGATCGGCGGGATTCGTTCCTACGGACGGCAGATGGCCCGCTATCCGAGGGCCTTTGCCAAGAGCCTTGCTGCCGTCGATTTGCTGGCGGAAGGACCGATTGAATTGGCGTTGATCGGAGCCGCCGGCGACCCGGGACTAGAGGGATTGCAGCTCGCCGTACGCGAGGTATTCCTCCCCAATCGGGTCATCGCCTCCAGCGATGGGACCGGCACCCAGTCCAGCCATCCCCTGCTGGCCGGGAAGGGGTTGGTGGAGGGGAAGGCGGCCCTCTACATCTGCCGGAACTTTTCCTGTCAGCGTCCCCTCACCGATCCGAAAGAGGTGACTGAAGCGCTGCTGTCAGAATCGCAGCGAAAGGAGCAGTCAACCAGACAGACACTTCTGCAAGGAACGGCCCTTCCCGGATCTGCCAGCGCAGAGGGGACAGCGAGATATGCCGCGCGCATCCTGAGCCGATCACGCCAGAATCTCCGTATGGAGCATGGCTATAGCCGGTTCGGCAACAGTCCCTTGACGACATCACGATTGGGGTTCGGGACCTATCGTGTCGACACCAGAGACGCCGAGCATCGAGACGCACTCACGAAGGCCCTACGGGAAGGCGTCAACCTGATCGATACGTCGACGAATTATATGGATGGCGACAGTGAGCGCCTCGTCGGTTCTGTCTTGCGCGACTTGATCAAGGGCGGTGAGCTGACCCGTGAAGAAGTCATCGTTGTCTCGAAGATCGGCTATGTCCAAGGGGACAACTTGAAACAGGCGGAGAAACGGGAAAAGGCCGGGCGCCCCTATCCAGAGATGGTCAAATATGGGGACGGCATCTGGCACTGTATCCACCCTGAGTATCTGGCCGATCAACTCACCCTGTCATTGGACCGTCTAGGGCTGGCCACCCTCGATGTCTGTCTCCTGCATAACCCTGAATATTTCCTGTCGGAGGCAGCCCATCATGGGGGGAGAGATCTTGAGAAAGCGCGGGAGACCTTTTACCGCCGGATTGAACAGGCCTTCACATTTTTTGAGTCGCAGGTCGCTGCCGGACGGATCCGGTCTTATGGTGTATCGTCGAATACGGTCACGGCCGAGCCTTCGAATGCAGAAGCGACGTCCCTCTCCCGTCTCTGCGATGCGGCGCGAGTTGCCGCGAAAGCACAGGGCCTAGACCGCCACCACTTTGCGGTGCTGCAATGCCCCATGAATCTCCATGAAGCAGGCGCGCTGGTGATGCCCAACACGGGTTTAGGTCAGCAAGCGACGGTATTAGAGGTGGCGCAACGGGAAGGCATCGCGGTCCTGGTCAATCGCCCGCTCAATGCCATGCCGACAAAACAGACCGGTGTCGTCCGGCTGGCGGATTTTCCGCTCTACGGCGATCCGGTGGACTTCGACAAGCAATGTGCCATGGTCGCAGAACTTGAAGAAGAATATCGAAAGTCCATCGCCCCATCCGTCCAACTCAGCGCGCAAGGCATGGCCCCCTCCGACTTCTTCAACTGGGCCGCCGAGCTTACGCGCGTGCGCCAGCAGATCCAGGGATTGGAACATTGGGAGCAGATCGAACAACAGATGATCGCGCCGCATGTGAATCAAGTGCTGCAGGCCTTGTCCCGGCATCTGACCGGAACTGCTGCTGAGCAATGGGAGGCCTGGCGGGATCGCTATGTGCCGCAGCTACTCACGCTGTTGCGCGGGCTCCGCAGAGAAGCGACAGAACGCAGTCGTGCCAAAACTGCCTCGTTGTCGGCGACCCTCAATCCCCTCTTGCCGGAAGCAAGGCGAGGAGAATCTCTGTCCCGTAAAGCCCTGTGGATCCTGACGAGCACGCCCGGCGTGACCTGCGTGTTGAACGGCATGCGCTCCCCTGCCTACGCAGAAGATTCGATGGCGGTCATGGGATGGGAGCCTCTCCGGGAGGTAAGGAAGGTGTACGAAAAGATGAGGGAGGAAATGTAGAGGAGGTTTGTTTGGTTTGTTTAGTTTGTTTGGTTGATTCGGACGAATCAGGTAGAAGGCCCGCTTGATGAACTAAACAAACCAAATGAACTAAATAAACCAAATAAACAGTTCTAGTCTCTTGCCCAGAAGATGTAGAAGAGGTTTATTTGGTCTGTTTGGTTATTTGGTTGAAGAAGGCCCGTTCGATGAACCAAATAAACCAAATGAACTAAACAAACTAAACAAACCAGCCTAGTCTCTTGTCGATATCAGCCGCGCGATCGCTTTGCCGAGCCAGGACCGGTCGCTATCATCCTCTCGTTTGCCGTGGCCATTCCCGTTGCCATTACTGGAATGTTTCTGCTTTGAGGACAGATCCCTGGCCCGCTGGGCCGCGTCCTTATAACGAGGGTTCGCCTGAGCGATCCGGCGGTAAATGGGCGCCGCTTCTGCTTTTTCCCCCGCTGATTCCAGCGTCCGCGCGAGAAAATACTGGACGTCCATCGTTTCCTGGGGAGTCGCCGACTCATCCTTCAACGCAGAGCGGAAGGCCTGAATCGCCGCCTGATAGTCTCCCGTCGACCTGTGGCAGAGGCCGATCTGTGCCTGGGCCTTCAGCCCCATGGACGGGGCCTTCCCCGACTGCTCGAGCATCTCGGCCATCTCGAGCATATTGATCGCCTCTCTGAACCGGCCTTCCCGCCTCATGGCGACTCCCTTTTCATAGAAGGGTTCAGGGGCGCCGATCGAAGGGGTGTCTGTAAAATCCCGGGATGCACTGGCCTGCCTCGGCTGTGATGAGCCCGGCTGCGGAGGAGCTGCATCGATCTCGGTAGGATCTTCCGGAGCGCAGGCCAACGCGCAGAGATCTTCGAGCGTCGCGATCGGGAGAATCCCACCCTTGCTTCGATCGAACGCGGCTTGTGCGACCAGCTTGGAGGTGATCACCCTCGCCTGCTCCGCGTACCCATAGGTCAAGGCGACATCGCAGACCTGATTGATCAGGCGAGGATTGCCTCGCGTCAAACGATGCACCAGCGCACAGGCTTTATCCGTGAACAGTGAGGGATGCCCGCCGGCAACCTGTATCCGGTGACGGATGCACATCCCTGTTTCCTCTTCCGAAAGCGGGTCCAAGTGGTAGTCCACGACAATCCGTTGGGCAAGCTGGGTCATGTCGATGCGCCGGAGCAGGGTATGGAGGTCCGGCTGGCCGGACAGGATGATCTGCAGCTTCAACGTTTTTCCATCGTTCAAATTGGACAAAAGCCGCAATTCTTCGAGCAAGTCTGAGCCAAGGCTCTGGGCTTCATCGATGATCAGAATGACCCGCCGGTTCTGTTTCGACTCGTGGGTCAGAAACTCAGAAAAGACATGATAGGCCTCGACCGGATCAAGTTTGTGCTTGCTCAATCCGAGAGACAAGAGAATCCAGGGCAGGAGGTGCTCAACATCGTAGCGGGCATTTGTGACGAGGCCGATCGTATGCTTTGTCCCATGCTCGGCTACAAGTTTCTGTAAGAGGGACGTCTTGCCCATCCCCGGATCGCCGGTGAAGACCATAAACGGCGCTTCATTGATCAGGCCATACTCCAGGAGGCTGTAGGCAGCACGATGCGTCGAGCCGGGATACAAAAAGTCGTGATCCGGCAGCAGCGCGAATGGTTTAGTCTTGAGTCCGTAGAAAGTCTCGTACATATCAGATCGGAAGGTTAAGGTTGAGGTTAAGGTTGAGTTCGAGCTTCGAAATTCCTAATTCAGAATTGCGAATTCTCAATCTCTCTCTACCCAACCATGATCTCAACCTTCTTCATTCCCCTCCTAGCTCAACCTTAACCTCAACCTTAACCTTTCTTCCCGCCTCCACCCTCCCACTTACCACTCACTACTCACTACTTACTACTCCTCCACTTCGTTCGAGAGCATCTTTCTCATGCTTCTCGGCGTCGCAGACAAGTGCCCGGCTTTATTCAATACCGTTCCCAACAGGGGATGGGATTTTGTGACCAGCGACATGGCGCTCTTCACCTCTTCAGCCGTGGTTTTCCCCTCCTCCACGACAAGGAGCAGCGCGTCCGTATAGGGAGCAAACGCCAGCACGTCTGCTGTGTGCAGCAGCGGGGGAAGGTCAAATACTACAATCCTTGAACGGTAGCGATGCCTCATCTCTTGGACTAAGGTCACCATTTTGGGTGACGTCAGCAGTTCTGTCGAATTGGACACAGCCACTCCTCCCGGCAGGAAGACAAGGCGATCGATCCCCGGATGCAGCAAGAGATCTTCGAGCGGCTCGTCATCCAACAGATAGTCCGTGAGGCCGGGGCAATCGTCGCCGAGGCCGAAGACTTCGTGCACCGCCGGCCTCATGAGATTCGCGTCAACGAGAAGCACCGTCTGGGTTGTCTCCATCGCAAGACTTACCGCCAGGTTCACGGCGGTCAATGTCTTGCCTTCACCCTCATCCGGACTGGTGATGCCTATCACATTCCACGCGTTCTCTCGCAGACGATGCATGACCTGGGTCCGCAAAATCTTAAAGGCATCGACAAACGGTCCCTTGTCATAAGCCGTCATGACTCGCTGCTCACGAAGCCAGGAGAGTGGAATTTCCAGAGACCTCGTCCTCGTATAGACGATGGGGTCAAGAGGCACAGGTTGGGTGTCGACAGGCATGGCCGCTGCCGGCCTGCTGCCCTGTGACCTGATAGCAGCATGACCCTGCCGGCTCTGCTGTTTATTCTTATGAAGCTGCAACGCAGCCCGGAAACGGTCCATGTCTTCTCCCTGAAGGGTGAGCAGAACCCTAGGCTGAAGGCTAAAGGCTGAAGGTAATCATCGAATCAACCCATTCCTCAAACCTCGAACGTTCTTCTCGCTCCCCCACTCACCACTTACTACTCACTACTTGCCACTCGCGACCTTAACCTCAACCTCTCTTCAAAGCCCGAACCGCCGGAGGGCTGCATACCACAGTACATCTAACGGCGTCACGAACACATGGAGCAAGGCGAAGATTGTCACGAGTGCGCCGACTCCTGCTCCTTTCAGGAGGAGACGGCGTCTCACGGCCCGTGAAAGATCCCGCTCGTTCGGCATGAAGGGAATCACCGCCAGAGGGAGCAACTGTGTCAGTTGTACAATCTGTTCCGGTGACCTGATCGAACGGTCGAGCGTTTCCGCTGCGGCTCCCGCGCCGATTCCACCGGCGAGGGCTAAAATACATCCTAAAAGGACAATGGCAGGCCGGTTGGGCTTATCCGGCTTCCCGGGCAAGCTTGGCGGATCGATAAGAGAGAACCGCTCGCCCTTTCGCTGGACCTCTAATCCTTCCGAGACCTTGGCCTCCAACAGCCGTGAGCGGATGTCCTGGTACTTCTGCCCTGAGGTGTCGCGATCGCGGGTCAGGGCCAGATAGTCAGGCTCCAACTCCGGGGTCCGTTCGAGGCGTGTTGTGTAGTCCAGGAGCCGCTCCTTCACAGATTTGCGGCTGGTCTTCAGGGAGTCCAGGGAAGAATTCACAGAATTGAGCTGAGCCTGGATATTGATGTAGGAGGGGTTTTCCGGCCTCAGCATGGGTTTTCTGAGGGTGGCAGGGCCGAGCCGCCGGACTTCCTGTTCCAATGCTTGAATAGTCCGGCGGGACTTCACGACGTCCGGGTGGTCGCTGCCTAACCGTTTTGAGGCAGTGGCAAGTTCGGCCTTGGCCTTGATAAGCTGCTTCGTAGCTTCCTCGACCTCGGGAGCCTGTCCTGTTTCCTTCTCCAGGGCCTTGATCTCCTGCCTCATCTTCACAATGTCCGGATGATCGGGGGCCAGATTGGCAGAGGCTCCGGCATATTCTGCGCGCAGGGAGCGTAAACGTTCTGCTGAGTCCAGGATCCGTTCTCCTGTCACGGACATGATCGGAGTATTCGGTTTGATCGTGGCCAGTTCACCCTCAAGATAGGTTCTCCGTTCTTCGAGGGATCGGATCTGCTGATCGATGTCCATCAGTTCTCGATCGGTCTGATTCAAGAGTGACAAATTGAGAGACATCAGTTCCGGCAAGGCACCGTTTGCCTTCTGTTTAAAAGCTGCAATCTTGTCGTCCACCTCGTTGATGTGAGCGGAAAGGCTTTCCGCCTCCTGTTGGAGAAACGTCGTCGCCTCCTGCGCCTGCCTCTCCCGGCTCTTTAGATTCTGCCCCAGGAACAGGCTGGTCAGCTCGTTCGCCACCTTCTGCGCCAGGATAGGCTGTTCGCTCTGGTATGAGACCGTAAAGGCGATGGTGGCCTTCATCTGGGTATTCGTGCGTTTGTTCACCACGTCGGCGCTGATCACGGAAACTTCGATATCGTTGGCGAACCGTTTCAAGACGACTTCAGCCGGATCGCTTCGGCGCAGGTCGGGATAGAGATCGTATTGTTCCACAACCTTCCACAGGGTCGTGCGGCTCATGACCTGTTGTTTGATCGTTTCGATTCGCTGGTCGGCGTAACTGGTAATCGTCGACCGCACCAGATCGGTCGGAACCTCTTGTTCCTCGATCAGAATGGTCGCCATGGATTTATAGGTCGCAGGCCAGAGGAACGCGACAGCAAGGCTGAGGATCAACAGACTCCCCCCCGCCAGGAGAATCAGCGTACGGCGACGACGGAATATCGCCAGATAGTCCTGCAGCCCGTAGCTGGACTCAGAATCTCGTGATGTTTGTTGGGTAGCCATCGACAGAAGCTTAACCTATTTCACCATCATTGAGTACTAGAATGTACGTACTGCATCGCGACTTACCAGTAGTTGTAGGAGAGCGTGAACATCGTGCTATTGGATGTGGCTGTGCCTGTGCTTATGCCTGCGACCCCGTCTACCTCACGATACCGATAGCTATAGGACAGCTCTACCTTCCACCACTCGGCAAATTTCCAGGTGATCGCAGGCGTGGCAGACAAGAAATGTTGCTCAGGGAATTGGGCTGATGCCTGCGACGAGATGGCTGAGGTTTTATTAGCGAAACCGTTGAAAGAGGCAGTCAGAGCTTCGGTCAGATTATGGGAAACTGTCATGCCTGCACGGTCTACTTGAACCAGCAAACCCACTCCGCTCGGTACGATACTCCGCCCCACTTCAAGTTGGACAGAAGTTTGCTCAAACTTTTTTGTGATATTGGCGCCGAAAAGCCAGACTGTATTGTGAGCTGTTACGTTACCACTGGCAGTGTTGGCCGTCGAACTGACAAAACTGGGTCCGCCATATACCGTTCCAGTCAGAGTTTCTGTGAAGGCATGGGTCAAGGCCAGGTTGACACCTGGAATGCTGGAGCGGACCGGCGTTGGAGAGTTTATTGTGTGAAAATTCATGTATGTGCCCGATAGCTGGAGTTGGTCCTTCTCGGTCACTTGATAGAGCAGCCCGCCTGATCCACCATAGAGTTGATAGTCCCGCAGGCCAGTATTCGAGGCGTCCTCATAGCTGGTATCATTGAACCGAAAACCTGCTTGCGACGACAGTTTTTCAGTGATTTTCCTGGTCCAGGTCGGATTGGCAGTCCATTGGTTCCTCTGGGTGAAGCGCACAACTAAGCCTGTGTCCAGCAGTTCTCCCAACAGGGTATTGTCACGGATATATCCGCCGGTAAAGGCCAGCAGATCCTTCTCGGTCTGATAGCGAACAGATAATGGCAGGAAATAATTGGTAAAATTGAACGGGTCCCCTCCATAGTATGACGCAAAGGAGACTTTGGCCTGACTACTTACACGTAGGTTTTCTGTTTTTCCCGTAAGCTCTGCTGCTGGTGACACCCAGAACCCATAGGTCGCATCGTGCGGCTGCGTGGTCATAAGTAAGTTATCGTTGTACATGCCGGTCACTCCAATCGACGGCAGGACCGTCCACTCAGCAGCCCAAACGAGGGAGAGCGGCATTCCTCCGAGTAGCAGGGCTAGACAAAGAGCCCTGCTCAGAAGGTTGAGGTTGAGGTTAAGGTTAAGTGAAGAAAATACCAAGTCTTGTGTCCTTAACCTAAATCTTCCCCACTCAACCTTAACCTGAACCTCAACCTCTCTTGAGCCCGCTCACCTCAACCTTCTTAATTCTCCGTGCTCAACCTTAACCTTAACCTTCTTCCTTCCCTCCCCACTCAACCTTAACCTTAACCTCAACCTTTCTCTAGGGGACCATCACCACATCGCCGCGCTGCAATAGAATGTTCTTATCCAGATCCTGCCCCTTTCGGACGTCACCATATCTGAAGGGAAAGACCTGCTGCTGGCCTTTCACGCGCCGGATCACCTTAATGTCATTCTCTGCGGCAAAGGGTGTTAAGCCTCCGGCTAAACTCAAGGCCTGGAGCACGTCTGTATAGTGGCCGATCAAGTACTCTCCCGGTTTGTTGACTCGGCCGACGATATAGACCTTGTAGCTCAGCACCTTCAAGACTGCCACCGAGACATTGGGATTGGGGATGTATTTATTCAGCCTCTTGACGATGTCGACACGAATCTCCTCAACCGTGCGATCTTCCGCCTGTATGTCGCCAACCAGGGGGAAGGACACCATCCCGTCCGGTCGTACGACGACTTCCTTGGTAAGCTGCTCGTCCTTCCACACGGAAATCGACATGACATCTTCCGCTCCAAGTCGATAGCCGGCATCAACCGCCGGCGTCGTCGCAGTTGCTCCTATCACATTGGAACTACATGCCACCCCGCCACCTGCCATCAAGGCAAAAAACAAGGCCAGGCAGGGAAGGTTGAGGTTAAGGTTAAGGTTGAGCGAAGATTTGAATTTCCTCATATCAGTTGCATCCCCTCTTCATGCCTTCCCGACTTAACCTTAACCTCAGCCTCAACCTTTCTTCCTGCCTCCAACCTCAAACCTCAGGCCTCCAACGCTCCCTACTCACCCCGTACCCCCACTTGCTACTCGCTACTCACCACTCGCCACTTACCAGTTTTACCCCTCACCTCCCCACTCACCCCCACTCACTACTCCCTACTCACCACTTACTATCCTTTGAGCTGCGCCAAAATTTTCGCCGCTTCCTGACGCCCTTCAAAGGTTTCCGGACTTTTCAGAGCCTTGGAAAGATAGACTTTGGCCTCAGCGGTCTTTCCTGACTGATAGAAGGCCATGCCAAGATGATAGTTCAACGTGGGGGCTTCTGGCAATTTGGCCACGGCCCCCTTCATGAGACGAAGGGCCTCTTCCTGTTGCCCCATCTTGAACTGGACCCATCCCAACGTATCCAGAAAGAGCGGATGTGGCGCCTCCTTCTCGAAGTCGCGGCTCAAGGCAAAGGCTTTTTGTAAACTCTGGGGATCTCCTTTGTAATCGACGAGCAGGACCGCAAGATTGTTCGCCACCAGCACGTTACGGGGATTCAGTCGCAGGGCTCCCTCATAGGCTGTGATGGCTTGATCAATTTGGCCTTGCGTGGAATACACCGATGCCAGAAGCATCTGCAATTCCTCGCTCTCGGGGTTGGCCTTCAGGCCTGCCTGAATGACTTGCAAGGCCTGCTCCGGCCGTTTCTGCCCGATCCACAATTCTCCCCAATCGAGCCAAGGCGTGAGCCATTTGGGGTTCACCCTGGTAGCCTCTCGAAACTGGATATCGGCTTCCTGCGGATGACCGGTAAGAGCCAGCACCTCACCCAGGAGCCCATGGCCGAATGGATGGTCCGGCTTCGTAGCGAGCAATGCATCGAGGCGAGTCCTCGCGCGATCCGCATGGCCTTGGGCAACATCAAGCTTCACCAGAGTGACCAGGGGTTCAGGATCGTTCGGAGCGAGGGTCACGGCACGGTCATAAGCAATGACAGCCTTGTCGAGTTGCCCCTGCGCCTGCCGCAACCGTCCCTCAGCCATGATGGCGACGACACTATTCTTCGATGCGGTACGGAGACGCTCCAGTGTCTGCTCTGCTTCCACCCAATTTTTTGTGATGAGATCCACCCGCATCAACATCTCGAGCGCTGCCACATCATCCGGCCGCTGCTTCAACAAATCGTCGAGTCTGGCACGGGCCTTCTGGTACTGACCGCTCTGGCTCTCCAATGCGACCAGTGCCCGCCTCGCATCGATTTGTCCGGGATAGAGCGCCACGGCTCGCTCGAAACTTTCTTTCGCCAGACTGCTCTCCCCGGTCAGGACATAGGCCTGGCCGAGCAGAAAATGTACCGTCGCCAGCTCCGGCTGGTCATGCAACACGGTTCGAAAGGCCTGGACCGCCTCTTTCCCGTTCCTTCTCGCGAGGGCTATCCGGCCTGAGAGCACCAGCCCGTCGGACGAACGGGGATTTTCCTTTAAGACTTCTGCTACTTGCCGTTCTGCCTCAGCCTGTTTGCCTGCAAGAAGATCCAGCTCCGCTAATTTCACCTTGGCTTCGAGGCCCGGTGGCTTCTCCTTGTGCTCCTTGACCATTGAAGCATAGAGCTCACGTGCCTTGGCATCCTGTCCACTCTTAAGATACAGAGCTGCAAGGGCGAATTGGATCTTTGTCGAATGGGACAATTTATTTGCTGCTTCCAGGAGCGCCTGTTCAGCGGCACGATGATCTTTCCTCCCACTGAAAAAATCTGCCAACAGGAGACGGCGTTCCTCGCTATTCGGATCGAGGGCGATGGCTTCGCGCAATACTGCCTCTGCCTTGTCATGGGCCCCCTGCTCATTGAAGAACCGGGCCAGCCTGAGCCGGTGATCAAATAGGGTCGGTTCCGCTTCAATCATACGGCGCGCGACTCTCTCCGCACCTGCCATATCTTTGGCCTGGATCAGGATCTGATTCAGATTGTTCAGGAGATCCATGTCTTTCGGATGGGCCTCCAGCGCCTGCTGCAGCGTCGCCTCCGCGTCGCGATAGTGCTGCTCCTGGCTGTAGAGCGTGGCCAGTAAGATGGCTACATCAGGCTCGGTTGGAAATTGCGACCTCAAAGCCTCGGCTTTGGTTCTGGCATCAGAGAGGTTTCCCTCCACAGCCAGCACCGCAATTTTGAGGGCCTGCGCTTGGGGCTGCTGAGGATCTTTTGCCAGCACCTTGTCCGCCGCTGAGACGACATGTTCGGTCAGTCTGGCTTCAAGGTAATACTTCGCCAACATGATCTGAGCGCCGGTGTGATCAGGATTGATCGAGACGACCTCCTGATACAGAGCGACGGCGTTCCGCCAGTTTTTTTCCTTTTCTTCTACTTGAGCAAACAGAAAATGGGCATTCGCATCCTTCGGATCAATCTTGAGGACATTACGTAGGGAGACCCGGGCTTTTGGATAGTTGCCTGCTTCAATGAACTCTTTCGCCCGCGCGAGGTACGTAGCCTTCCGCTCCTCCGGCCCTCCACAGGCAAAAAGCGAAAACACCACCACCATTATAATGATGTTCTGAAATTTCATGCGGTTACAGTAACAGCCGAGCGAGGATCATGCCAGCGAAATGTAGTAAGTAGGAAGTGGTGAGTAGTAAGTGGTGAGTGGTCAGTAGTAAGTAGGGAGTGGCGAACTTGGAAGGGGTAAGTTGTGAGTGGTCAGTAGTGAGTAGGAAGTGGGTGAGTTAGGGGGCAAAACTCAGAACCTTTCCCATCCGTCTTAGATCCTTTCGACTTGCCACTGACCACTTCCCATTAGCCACTCCCTATTCCCTACTTCCTACTTTCCACTCACCACTTACTACTTCCTACTCGCTACTCCCCACTCACGACTAACCACTTCCCATCTGGCCACTTACTACTCACCAGCCTTAGAGCCATCCTCGGACTGCCAGCCCCAGCAGGACCCAGAGGGAAACCAGTCCTAGTTGCCTCATGCGATTTGAGAACTCCTGCATCAGCAGTTCGAATGAGAGGAACAAGACGATCAGCTTGGCGGCAAAGAGACCGAGTGATGAGATGTCTGTACTCACTTCCGGAAGGAACGGGAAGATGACGGCCAGACAGACCATCAGATAGTCCAGCGGCGTCGTCTGAAACCGGTTCTGACGATCGAATCTCATGCAGAGCAAAACCATAATAGCCAGTATGCCGAACAAGACATGGTAGGTCATGGGGATTGGAGCCACCGCTTGCATCCAGGAGGCATCACTTGCATACAAGAGAAACGTGCTGCCTATATAGAGCCCGCCACGCACGAAGTAGGGAGCCAGCTTTGGCAGAACTGTCAGGCCGAATAGCACAGCGGCGAACAGGGCGATGGAGATGTATCTGACATCATCCGGGATGGAGGCAGGAAGAAAGACCGAGGCAATCAGAAAGAGGGGGACTACCACGGCCAGGAATCTGATCGGCAGGTCGGACAGCCAGGGGCCATTACGAATGTTCGAAAGCCACTTGTTCGAACGGAGCCTCACAGCTTGCGGGATAGGATTCGCAATCAGCCCCTGCCCTGCTGCGATAAAGAGGGCGAGGACCGTGCAGGCGAGAATGAGATAGAGGGGTACAATCAGCGTATCAGACCGCCATTGAAGCAGGAAAGCCAGCCCCACCATCCCTGCTTGAATCGTATAAATCACTGTGACTGCTTCATAGTGGGACAAGCCGGCGGTCATCAGTTTGTGGTGGAAATGTTTGCGATCTCCGGTAAAGGGAGAATGGCCTTCGGCCAGCCTTTGTCCTGCCACGCCAAGCGTATCCAGGAATGGCAGCCCTAATAGGAAAAGAGACAAGGCCGGGCTATAGGGCCCTCTGGTCGAATCGGTCAGGAGGATGGCCAGTATCCCCATGATGAGGCCAAGTAACTGACTGCCACTGTCTCCCATGAAAATCCTGGCCGGATAGGTGTTATAGCGCAAGAATCCCAACAGGCCACCCAGGAACGGGACCGTCAGCAACAGGAGAGCTTGATTGTCGGAGAGGTACGCCAGGTAGCCAATCCCGCAAAGGGTCAAGAAGGAAAGCCCGCCTGCCAGGCCGTCGAGGCCATCGGAGAGGTTCACCGCATTCGAAGCTGCCACAAGGAAGAACACAGTGACGGGAATTCCGATCCACACAGGTAGATCAGCAGTCGGTAGGAATGGAATGCTTTCGAACCTGATTCCTCCAACGACCACGACCGCAAGGGCGGCCAAAACCTGCCCGAGTAACTTGATCCGGTAGTTGAGGTTGACACGATCGTCCCACAGGCCGAATCCGAGGATTATTGCCCCGCCAACAAGGATCGCGATCGTGCTCCCGTCTTTGGGAGCCCACCAGAGAATGCTGGCCAAGGCTCCAACCCCGAACGCAATGCCTCCGACCTTCGGGATAGGAGACTGGTGGACTTTGCGTTCCCCCGGTTGGTCCATCATGACGTGGAATCGACCAGCCAGCAGGCGCAACGGCTGCACCAACGCCATACAAATGAGCAGCGCCGTCATGAAACTGTAGAAGATCTCGTTAGCCATGGTCTTGGACTCAAAGGAAGGTTGAGGTTGAGGTTAAGGTTGAGGGGCGGACAAAGAACATAGAAACACTACCCTCTTTGCCCCGAATCTTTTGACTCCATCTCCGCCTCAATCCCGCCCTTACCCAGTTGCTTTCCGCTCAACCTTCTGGAACGCCTCCACCCTCCAACATTCTTCGTCCCCACTTGCCACTGCTCACTTACTACTCACTACTTCCTACTCACCACTAATCTGGGACATACCTGAGCAACTCCGGCTCAATCGTTGCCACAAACTTGCGGAGCCGTTCGTCCACAACATCCTCGGTTTCCCCCGGGCCGACGATTGAGGCGATTCGCACAAGTGCCCCATCGGTCCGCCCTCGCGTCAGGCCATCCCAGAACAAAAATAATTTGACGAGATATTCATTGCTGATGATCCGCTCACGCTGTTTGAACCAGTACAGCACGATTTGTTTCTGGCCGCCTTTTTGAATCAAGGCCCGATTGACGTGCAGCGATCGAGCCATGCCTGAGTCAGCCGATAAATCCACCGTATCTAATGAGGAGATTTCCCAGCCACCGCCTGGAAGACAACTTTGCGGAGAGTGGGCCGATTGTCCCTTTCTTTGTGATCGATAGTAGGCTGCGTACAAATTGACTGGATGCCCATCTTCTGAACGATAGTCGGCCAACAGATAATCGTCGAAACGCAGTGCATCGATGTACTTTGTTTCTAATGTGCTCGATGTACCGGCCCATCCTTCGAACTGCATGGGGAAATCGACAAAGATGGCTCGCTCCGGTGGAACCTCTTCGCGCTCGACCATGAATGTCGAAGCGAAGGCGACAGGAACGAGAAGAGCGACGCCGAGGAGGTAGGCGGGGGGGGGGAAGGTTGAGGTTAAGGTTGAGGTTGAGCGAGGGAACGAAGAAGGTTGAGGCTGAGGTTGAGTGGGATGAGGAAGGTTGGGGTCGGGATCGGACCAGGTGAATTTGCTGAGAAAGGAGGATCGGTCCTGACTCGGGCCGATTTTGGCTAAGAGCCACATCTCTAGAATCAGGAGACCTAGGCTTGCCATGAAGAGGACCCAGCCTTCGAAGAGATGGGAGAAACCCTCGGATGCCTCCTGTCCGTACCATTCGACTAGCACGCCGATCATCCCGATGCGAAAACCGTTCACGAGAACGGAGATCGGAATCGACGAAAGAACGAGCAGCACTCGTTTCCACATCCGATCCTTGAAGAGATAGGCGCAGAGCAGAGCAAGGGAGGTGAGCGGAAACAAATATCTGATGCCGCTGCAGGCCTCGACCACTTGAAGTTGAACTGGCCCCAGATCGATCACATTGCCTTCACGGAAGGCAGTCACCCCGACAAGCTGTAAGCTGCCTACTCCGAGAGCCGAGGACCACAATTGTAATTTACTGGACAGACTTGCATACAAAAAAGCCGGCAATGGGATGCTGGTCAATAAATAGGCGACCGGGAAGCCAATCGCCTTTGCCCCGGGTACTCCGATTAGTGCAACGACCAGCCCGACAATGACCATCCAGAGCGACAGATGCTGCAGGACGAACAAAGTGGCGAACTCACCAATCACATAAAGTAAGAGTCCGGCTAAAACAACAACGATGCCCCACCATGAGTTCCCACTACCGGCTGCAGCGATGCGATGGCGGGCCTGCCAGATTAAGAGCAGGCTGATCGGTGGGACAAATAACCCATAGCCATAATCTTCGCTGGTGATCCAGTGGCCGAACAATCTGGGGAGGCTGTCGGCATAGATGTATCCCAGAAGGGCGATAGCGATGCCGGTGGTGAGCAAACCCCACAGCATCCGGCTGGGCCCGTCGGATAGCGTCAATCGCGTGGTTGTATCCATGGTCGTGGCATAGATCATGCCCTACTAAGTAGGCTTGATCAACCCTACAGACGAAGTTTGCAGCCCTACCTGGGAGGAAGGTTGAGGCGGATAGAGAGAGGTTAAGGTTGAGGTTAAGGTTGAGCGGGAAAGAATAATGTTGGAGGTGGGAGGTCTGAAGAGAGGTTGAGGTTGAGCGGGGAAGGGGGGCAGACGTGAGGGGTTAGGGGTGAGGGGCAAGGGGTAAGTGGGGGGAGAGGGAAGAAGGTTGGGGGTTAGAGGTTGGAGGCAGTCCTAGGAGAGGTTGATCGGGAGAGGAAGAAGGACTACCGGTAGGCAAACACGTCCATCTGAATCGACTTGATTGGCTTCGCTTCCCCATGCACCATGCGCCGAACTCGCTCGGTTGTCTCGCGGCTGAATACTGGCTCTCCACAGTGAATGCAGACCATCGCGGGAATCTGCTCAACCTGCACGGGTTTACCCTCGATATCGAAGACCTCGCTGACCAGTTGTTGACGGCTCTCCGTTTTCCCGCACACATGACAGCGAAACATAGCTACCTCCGTCTGGCGTAATCATACCACTCTGCTGGGTCCGGCTCATAGACCGTAATGATCTTCAGCAGGTCAGAATCGTGGATAGCAGTCGGCGAATGTCGTCTAGCGTTTTCATCAGGTAGGATGGCGCGACTATAGCTGAAGCTTTTGTTCAGCACAACTTAAAGCAAGAGAGTATGGGGGCTTGATGGCCCGGCGTCTGCTGGAGGTGTCGGAGGGAAAGACAGGGGGACAGAACTTCTAAGAGAGCCTGAAAAAAGTTCGAGGTTGGAAGCCTTCCCGCCTCCAACCTCGTACCTCAAACCTCAAGCAACTTGCTGGTCTCGCCTGTCCCGCTAGTCGCGCGCGGCTATCTCCCCTCCCCGCTCAACCTTAACCTCAACCTTATGCTTGCGCCCGCTGCCAGTTCCTCGCTCCAAGCCCAATCAACGCTACGAGGCCAGCTCCGAATAAGATGACGGCTGGCGGCAGTGGCACGGCTGTTATGCTTGACACAGCCCCTACAACAGAGACCGTATCACCCGTGGCATTCTGAAAGAGAACACGCCATTGCTTCGTTGTGATCGGCTTCGATATATCACTTAAGCTCGGTGGATTGAGCGGGCTGGTTGGGGGAAAAAGGTTCGGTACCGATGGAGATGCTACCAACTGATCCAAATTAAGGTCAAAGCGATACGCTTGGTATCCGTTGGGGAGCAGAGCACCAGTGACGTCGCTCGCAGCCAACCATCGATCTCTGACATTTGGCCCAATGACTTGATCATTAAAAATTTGCACGAGATTCGATGCACTGGGGACGCCTGTCAACACATAGGGGCTAGGGGATGGAGCAATGGCAGGGATGGAAATGGAGAGTGACGGAGCCGAAATAAGACCCGTGATGCTGTCGTAATTGAATGAGCCAGAGGCTGATCCACCCCCCCCGCTAATTCCTTGGGACGACAATAGAACGTTTGTCACCAGCGCAGTGCCGGTGAAGCTGAAGTTTATAGTTGCAGCGCTTGCGGGAGTGACCGCGATGCTTGCTCCAAGCAGCACACTTGCCGTGACAGCAAGTGTGAGGAAACTCTTACGGATACGTTGCATAATACACCTCCCCAATTCCCAAAGATTTACTAGCTAAAGTGCAATTTTTCCAAAATAGATTTTCAAATCAGAGAAGCCCGTTTATAATCTTGCGCCGCAGTGTACAACCCACATAAGTAGTGTGTCTACCCCCTCTTTAGGGGGGGCTCCGAGGAGAGGTTGAGGTCTGAAGAGAGGCTGAGGTTAAGGCTAAGGTTGAGCAGGGAGGTTTTGGGTTAGGAATTAAGAATGATGAATTTGGAATTATGAATTACAGGGAGGAAAGAATGATGATATTGCAGGACTTCTAATAGAGCCCAGAAAAAGTTCGAGGTTGGAAGCCATTCCTGCCTCCAACCTCGTACCTCAAACCTTCAGCTTCTCTCCGTTCGCCTCTAACCTCCAGCCTCACACCTCCAGCATTCTTCCCCACTCAACCTTAGCCTCAACCTTAACCTTCTGCTTGCGCCCGCTGCCAGTTCCTGGCTCCGAGACCGATCAACGCCACAAGTCCCGCCCCGAAGAGAATCATGGCCGGTGGCAAGGGCACTGCTGTCAAAGGGCCCTTGACTTCTTTGGGGCCGCCATCCCCGAACACAAGGCGAAACTGAGCAGAAGCTATCATACCGAGACTCGGTGGAAACAATGTGTTTGTGAAGGCGCTTGGGGAGTGGATAATCGTAATTTCAAAGTAATCGGATAGCGACCCAGCGACAGGGGCATGCAACTTATACACATCCATAGTCCCGACTTGCTCAATATTTATAAAGCTGCCTGTGGAATCTAGCGTTGCGCTGTACCCACCAACACCATTGAACTGAATAGATCCACCCGTGATTGCGGCGGTGTACTGTCCAATACCGTCAAGGCCATTGCTGTCAGAAGTCGTATCGTCGTACCTAATTAGACCCGACATCGCTTGGCCCACACTGAAGTTTGGCAGCCCTGAACTGAATGAAGCCACCGAGCCCGCAAAGTTAAAATCCACCAGCGAAGCGTTGGCTGGATTGACTGCGATGCTTGTGCAGAGCAATAGGCTTACCGTGAAAGCCAGCTTCAGAAAGCCGGAGTGGATGTTATACATGCTGCTTTCCCATCCTATGGCAAGTACATTTGTCTGAAGACAATCCTCAAGACACCGAATTCCGTTCATGATCGTGGACACACCCTATCACTGTACTGATGTAGGTCGTCTATCGGTCTTAAGGGGCGTCTATAGTTCGAAGGAGGGGGTTCCCGGAGAGGTTGAGGTTAAGGTTAAGGTTGAGCAGGGAGTGGAATGAAGAAGGTTGAGGTTGAGGGAAAGGGGGGCAGACGTGAGGGGTTAGGGGTGAGGGGTAAGGGGGGGGGTAAGTTCTGGGCTCTGAGTTGGAACGTTGAATTAGGAATTAGGAATGAAGAATTAGATGTTGGAGGCGGAAAGAAAGGTTAAGGTTGAGCAGGGATGGGAATGTTGGAGGCAGTCTTAGGAGAGGCTGAGGTTAAGGTTGAGGTTGAGTGTGGAAGAGTGTTGGACGTGTGAGGTCTGAAGAGAGGCTAAGGCTAAGGGGAAAGATGGTGGGAGATAGAGATTAGAGACAAAAAAATCTGGTCTGTCTCGTTCGACTCAACAAACAAGACAGACCAGACAGACCGAATAGACCAGATAGACCAAACAGACCGCTATTCTCTCCGTTCGCCTCTAAACACCTCCAGCATTCTTCCCCGCTCAACCTTAGCCTCAACCTTAACCTTCCGTTCTAGCCCGCTGCCAGTTCCTGGCTCCTAGACCGATCAACGCCACCAGCCCTGCGCCGAAGAGAATCACCGCCGGCGGCAAGGGCACTGCCGTCAAAGAGGTAAGATCGCCGCGAAGTGTGTTCGGCGTTCCTCCACCAGCGAACACAACACGAAAGTTCGGTGATAAAAAGGGGTTCACGCTCGGTGGAGAAAGCAGTGTCGTTGTCGGCAATGAATTATTCGTAAATGGGGCAAAGGGGCTTAAAAGTTCTAACTCAAAGGTGAGAGGGCCGAGTCCGTTCACTTGTGGTCCTAAGATGGGCGTAGTCAAGGATAACCCATCTAATCCAGGAGAGAAAAAAGGAGGAGGCGTTGCGAGAAAGTCGTTGAAGACGACAATGGAATTGGGAGTGCTTAGGCCCGGTGGATTGTTATAGGTACCAGTGTAGATAACACCGGACGAATTACTAAGATTAAAAGTCAGTTGTGAAAGCGTATTGTTGTAAACTCCGATTGTCGAGTTGCCCGAATTTGGGGTGGCATCGCTAAACGTAAAGGACCCTGACAGCAAGAATGGATTACCGATAGGCGTAAGGCCGCTACTGCCAAAGGGCGATGTGCCATTAATGGGATTGCCGTCGTCGAGAAGATTGCTGCCGATGTTGGAAACACTGGTTTGAGCTGTTTGAGACACTATTCCAACAGTGGTATCCACTAATCCCGTAAATTGGAACGTCGTTGACGCAGCCATGACCGGAGTGACCGCGAGGCCTGCGCCAAGCAGGATGCTTGCCGTCAAAGCCAGCTTCAGAAAACCGGAATGGATATGTTGCATGGTGCTCGCTCCTTGTTAATGACCCAATCACGGTTTGACTGACGGCACTTCTGCCGAAAGCTCAATGTTCCTTGCGGGTTGAGGACACACCTTACACTGGGGGGATCGAGCCCTTCTATTCCTCTAAAGTAGGGAAAAGAGCGGTTTTAGGAAAAATTTAGGTTGAGCGCGAGTCAGCCACTATCTGCGCGCAGCGCCAGGGGTCTGGCCCCCTTATTCGCGCTTCGCGTGGGACCTGACCCCTTCCCTGCAAGGGGTCAGACACCACCCGCAGCGGTATTGGAAGGGTGTCTGACCCCGCGACAAATGGTGCCTGACCGCTTGGGTTCTACTCAACCTTAGCCTCAACCTTAACCTTTCTTCTCACTCCAAGACCGATCAGGGCTACGAGCCCGGCGCCGAAGAGAATTACGGCTGGTGGCAAAGGCACTGCCGTCAGCGTCTCCAACGTCACGACGACGGTATGGCGGTCGGGGGATGCACTATGTGCGAACACCAGACGGAATTCCTTCACAGCAAATCCGGAGATGGTCGGGGGAGTAGTGGGTAACGACACATTATCGAACTGATTAGAGCCAGGATGCGCTAATTCAAGTGCAAAGGATTCGGGATTATGCCCGGTCACTGGATCACCTGAAAATGCTCCTTTCACCTGATACGATTCATAATTAAAGTTATCCGGGTTCTTCACGACAATCTTATTGTCACCAGAGCCCAGCGACGCCACATAGGTTCCATTATAGGTCTCTATTTCAACATGCAGGTTCGTGGATGGGTAATTGTTGAGGGGGTCATTGAGAGCACCGTTATATTGTCCGATGGAGCCTGATCCGGTATTGGGGGTATCCGGATTAAATGTATAGGAGCCGGTCACTGGCTTGTCGAGCCTGAAGGGCCCACCGAAGTGTTCACCCATTTCGTAACCGACCTCGGTCACCTTTCCGGTGAATGTGAACGTGATCGGAACGGATGACGCCATGGCCGGCGCCGTGGCGATGCCGGCACAGAGCAGAAGGGCAGCGGTGAATCCGAGGCTACGGGAGTAGCGCGACAGAGGGTTTGTTTGGTTCATTTTGTTTGTTTGTTTGGTTTGTTTGGTTCATTTGGTTGAACAAGCCCGATCAGATGAACGAAACAAACTAAATAAACTAACAAACCACATAAACCAGACAGACGAGACAGACCTTCTCGCGCACACTTATGACCAATCCCCCATAAGATAATCAAGCCCCCCGAAGGGGGGGGGATCACTGAGTCTTATCGGAACGTTGAGGCGAAGGCTGAAGGGCTCAAAATTGGTGAGTCGTAAAAATTCGTGAGTAGTAAGTGGCAAGTGGGGAAGAGAGGTTGAGGTTAAGGAGAAGGCTGAAGGTAGGAGGCCTGAAGAGGTTATCTAAGTTTCGGTCGTTACACGGTGGTGTCGACCACCGTCATGAGGCAAGTGGAACCCGGCTTGTTCGAGATTCCTCAAGGTTCCCCTCCCATCGAACGGCGCCCTTGAGGCGACGAATGACAGTCTGCGCCTGAATCTGCACGAGTAGCTTTAGCCCCGCCTCCACCGTCTCCCGCTTGGTCCGCAAGCCCGACGCCTTCATCGCTTGGCGCATGAGCCTGTCGTTGATGACAATGTTGGTCCGCATGATGAATGCCCTTTCAGTCAGGTGTATACTGTCGCCTAATATACACACTCATAACAGGATCAGCAAATGGTGCCTGATCCCTCTCTCTTTACCACTTGCCACTGACCACTGACTACTCACCAGTCTTCAGCCCTCCCTCTCCCTCATTCATAATTCCTCATTCCACATTCCGAATTCAGGACTCCCCTCCCCGCTCAACCTTAACCTCAACCGACAGGCTCCTAGATCTGGTCCAGTTCACGATAGTCTCGATCACGGTGCAGAATCCGCGCAAGCTTCACCACTTTGGCCTTCTCGTCGATCGCATAGACAATGCGATATTCGCCCTGTGTAACACGAAAGCCGGTAAGACCCCGGTAGGTGAAATGAGAAAGCTGTTCAGAGTCTGAGGGGCGAGGAGTACGGCGAAGGCTTATGATCTTGAGAAAGACTTGGCGAAGGCGTTTCGCATCTGTATGTCCGAGATCTTCCAGTGTGTCGAAGACCGCCTCTGAGAATTCGAGTGAATAACTCACAGGCCGAGACGGGGGATTACTTCATCGAGAGGGAGGAATCGATCGTCCTTCAGACTCTTGGTAAGAAGCGCTGACTCGTACCGATCTTCGAGATCAGCAAGGCGCTGGAAATCTTCGTACCCGAGGATCACGGCAGTCGGGCGCCTCCCCTTTTTGACGATGATCCGCTGCCCTTGATAGCCGGCTTGAGCCAACACGGCTGAGAAGCTGGCTTTCGCTTTGGTTGCCGTGACCGTATTCAAAGAGTGAGCTGTTTGGTATTTCTTCATGATGGACATTGTAGCCAATCTGACCAAACAGGTCAAATAGGACATTCTAGACCCCAAACTTGAACCCTGACCCTTTAAACTTGCCACCTGTCGCGCCTTTCTCGCTCGTCCCGCCAGTCTCGCGTGCAATTGCCCGCCTCCCCCCTCTAACAGTCTTCCCCACTCACCCCTCGCGACCTCGACATCGTAAAGCTTCACTTTACAGCGAAGATAAATGTATAAGGTACCTGCTTCGCAGGCCGACAAGATAGTCCGGATACTGGCGCGGCTGAATGAAGCCATGACTGTACAGGACATGGCCCTGCCGGGATATAAACTGCATCCCCTGAAAGGGAACCTCGCTGGGTGTTGGTCGGTCACTGTGTCGGGAAACTGGCGGATCATTTTCAGGTTTGAAATGGGTATGGCATATGACGTGGATTTGATTGATTATCACTAGCAGGAGATACCTGATGCGTATGAAAAATCCCCCTCATCCTGGGCGTTCGGTGTTGCATGACTGCCTGGAGCCTCTCGGCCTGTCGGTAGCCGCAGGAGCGAAAGCCTTGGGCGTAACCCGCCAGGCTCTTAATAACCTCGTGAGGGGCAGTGCTGCCATTTCAGCAGAAATGGCGATCCGGCTGGATAAAGCCTTTGGCGGTGGAGCCGAGACCTGGTTGCGATTACAGGCCGCGTATGATCTGGCACAGATGGAGAAAAAGGCTGGAACCATCAAGGTCAAACGCGTGACGGAAACCCTGGTTTCAGCTTGAAGACAGGTCGGAGGCCTGTATTTTCCCGAGCGCCTCCACCCTCACCCCTCCAACAGTCTTCCCCACTCGCTACTCACCACTGGCCACTCGCCACTTCCTACTACCCCCTTACCCCCATATCCCTCTATCCTCGCTACCCCCGACTTGCGCCTCCAACCTCCAACGTTCCCCTTCCCCACTCAGCCTCAACCTGATTTTCCCGTCGTGTCCTTGCACCATCATGCGAATCATGATAAGTGACATCCAAAGGCTCTGGTCATGAGAGACGCAATCGATCGAGACTCCGCCAATGTCCAGCAGAAACTCCAAGAGGTTCTCGCTGGCCACCCTGCTGTGACCTTGGCGATCCTTTTTGGCTCACTGGCCGAAGGTGCCGCCCGATTCGAGAGTGACCTCGATCTTGCTGTAGCCGGGACAACGCCGCTTGACAGGCAGGCTCGGATTCACCTGGTCGAAGATCTGGCATTGATGTTTGGCCGGCCAGTTGACCTGATCGATCTCAACTGCCTCCATGGCCCACTCCTGCATCGGATCCTGACGCAGGGAAAACTGATCCTCTGCAAAGATCGCACGCAGTATGCCGAACTCATCCTGCGCATGCTTGCTGAGGAAGCCGATGTCATGCCGTACTATCGAAGAATCCTTACCGCCAGAAGGAACGCATGGATCGGGACATAGTCGAGAGCAAACTCGAGTCGCTGCGGCGATGCATCGACCGGATCGCAGCCAAAACACCGTCCTCGGTTGAACCACTCAGCCAAGAACCAGATTTGCAGGATATCATCGCGCTGAATCTCCAGCGCGCCATTCAATTGTGCGTCGACCTGGCTGCCCATGTCATCGCTGACACGGAAGTCAGAGCGCCTTCGACCATGGCGGAGAACTTCGAGATATTGAAAGACCTCAAGGTGATCAGTGCCGAGCTAGCCGCACGTCTAACCAAAGCGGTGGGGTTCCGTAATATCGCCGTCCATAGCTACCAGGACATCGATTGGAAGATTGTATTCCACATCTGCAGAGACAACCTTGGCGATTTCCGTACCTTTGCAAAGGCCGTGGCCGCCCGGTTCACATCTGAACCCTGACCCTTGCAACCTGCACCTTTGCCCTTGCTCCATTCCCCAACTCGAAACGTGAAACTAGAAACTTCGCGCATCAACCGTCCTCCACCATCTAATTCCACATTCCTAACTCAGAACCCAGAACTCAAAACTCAGAACACCCACGCCCATCCCCGCTCAACCTTAGCCTTAACCTCAACCTCAACATCTCTTCAGACCGCCTCCGACCTCAAGCCTCACACCTCCAACCGGACTCCCCCGCGTCGCGCCTTTCTCGCTCGTCCCGCCAGTCTCGCGCGCATGCCCGCCTCCAACCTTACACCTCTAACCTCCAACAGTCCCACCCCACTCGCTACTCACAACTTACCACTCACTAATTTATGACCACTCACCACTTGCTAGTTGCAGCCTCAACCTCTCTTAATCTTTTCCCCGTGACATTGGCTTGTAATGCTCCACGGACCAACGTAATATGCTGCCGATACTGTGTATTGATCGGCAGCGGCGGGTAATTCAAGGACAATGCTCCCGCGACCAGTAGATGTGGCTATTCTTGCTACAGTCAACTCTCGAGAAGGTATTCCGGTGCGGCTCACTCACGAACGGTGGAGCCACATCGTCGAATCGCACGACTATATGGCCGGCTATCTCGATCTGGTCGTAGACACCCTGGCCGATCCGGATTGTATCGCGTCAGGAATAAGGGACGAACTCATAACATTAAAGTTGTACCCGGACACAGCGCTCGGTCGGAAACATGTTGTGGTCGTGTATCGGGAAAGCCACGCGGATGGATTCATTGTGACCGCGTTCATGACATCCAAAGCCGAGAAGGTGACAAAGAGAGGGCTCCAATGGCAGAGGTCATCGACATCCTGAGTTTGGTACCACCGGCTCTGAATCTCAGGTCCAGGCATCTCTGGCTTGATTACGATGAGGAAGCCGATGTCCTCTATATCAGCCTAAGAAAACCTCAACACGCGACTGACAGCGAAATGGAAGGCCGCTGCATCTACCACTATGATGGCCAAGAACTGGTCGGAGTTACCGTCCTCCAGGCCAGAGCCTCGGCAAAAGAGCAATGACCCTAGCACCTCAACCTTTCCTTCTTCGCTCAACCTCAACCTTCTTATCCTTCCGACCCGCCTCCACCCTCCTACCTTCAGCCTTCAGCCTAGTCCCCTTCAGCCTTCTCCTCAACCTATCTTCACCACTTGCCACTGACCACTCACCACTTACTACTCACCAATTTTGAGCCCTGCAGCCTATTCCCCATTCAGTCTCAACCTTAACCTGAACCTTGCCACTTGCGCTTCATCCCCCACCATCTAATTCCTCATTCCACATTTCTTATTCAGCATTCCAACTCAGAACCCCTAACTCAGAACTCATAACTCAAAACTCAGAACTACTAACTCAGCCCCACTCACCACTTACAGGAGAGTTCAGCGATCAGTCACCCAGCGAGCGGCACAAACTGAAGTTCCACCCGTTGGTCCAGCGCCGCAGCGATGCGATTCAACATGGCGAGAGAGTGCCCTTCGTAGTCCGCATTTTCCAACCGGCAGATTGCCGAGGCGGTCGTCCCCACTAGTTTTGCCAGTTGTCGCTGAGTCATACCCGCTTGCAGACGCAGAGCGGTCAACTTGCGGGCGACGCTGTCGTTCGCCCGAGCTTCCTCCAGTCCTCGGACGCGTCCTGGCCTCCCCTCATAATAGCGACGATAAAGAATCTGGACCGCATCGGCCGTCCTCCGCTTCTGACGTTTGGCCATAACTATCCCTCCCGATACGTGTGCCCCTCAGGGTCTTGCTCGAAGAGCCGTTTACGTTCCAGCGCCCGTTCAATATCTTTTGCCGGGACTTCCCGTTCTTTGACGATGCCGTGGGCAAGCACTGCGGCCACCTGGCCATAAAAGAAATACAGAATCCTGTAGTTCATTCCTTCCCACCCAACCCGCAATTCGTAGATCCCATTCCTGAGCAGATCGGCTTCAGGCCGCCTGAGTGCATGCCCAAGCTCGCGGAGCCGCTCGATCTTCACCACGCATTTGTCCTGCACCTTCGCCGGAAGCGCGTCCATCCATTCCAGAGCCGGCACGTTGCCCTTACGATCCTTGTAAAAGACAACGAGCGTCCTCCGCATGCAGCCTCTCCGTTTGTCCGCGCAGTATGTTCTCATATTTGCGAATAGCGGTCAAGGTATAACGGATCATTCAAGCGAACGCTCGCTCCCCCCTCCAACCTTTCCCGATCCCCCTTCAGCCTTCAGCCTATTCCCCCTTCAGTCTCAACCTGAACCTTAGCCTCAACCTTCTTCGTTCCCCCACTCAACCTCAACCTTAACCTTAACCTTTCTTCCAGCCCCCCACTCGCTACTCACAACTTACCACTCACTAATTTATGACCACTCACCACTGACTACTCACCACTTGCTAGTTGCAGCCTCAACCTCTCTTGGTACCGCCTCTAACCTCCAACAGTCCCACCCCACTCCCCACTTCCTACTTGCTACTAACCACTCACGAGCTGAACCCCAGCCATGTTAAATTGTCTTACTCACGTCATTCAGTTATACTTGTCGCATACCAGTACAACTCATAAATGGGATACCACATGTACACTGCTAAAACTTCCATCAAGGGACAGATCGTGATCCCGAAGCCACTGCGTGACCGACTGGGGATCAAACCGGGCACGACTATCGAACTGATCCCCGAGCAGGGACACCTTCAACTTCGAACGCTCCCAGATGATCCAATTGCTGCGATTCGAGGGTCTCTCAAGGGCGGTCCCTCCCTGGCAAAGCAACTCATGACCGAACATCGGGAGGACGTGAGGCGTGCGCGACGACGTGCGTGAAGTCGTGCTCGATGCCTGCGCGCTCCTCCGGTTGCTCCAGGATGAACCAGGCGCCGAAGACGTCGACCGCGTCCTGCGTGACGCACAGACAGGACATGCTCGCGCACTCATCCATATTGTCAACCTGGGTGAGGTTATCTACACCATCGGGAAAGCTCGTGGCTGGGAGTACGCGCTCCGCACACGAAGCGAAATCAGTCTTCTGCCTCTCACCGTGATCCCCTTCTCGGAAGACCTGTTCTGGCGCGCCGTGGAGTTAAAAGCCCGGTATCCCATGTCCTATGCTGATTGTTTCGCCGCAGCGCTCGCTATAGCCGCGCACGCCACGCTGCTCACCAGCGATCCCGAATTCAAGGTTCTTGGAGATCTCGTCAAGCTGAAGCATGTGTAACAGTGACCGGCAGACCTAATTCCTCATTCCAGCTCAGAACCCCCAAGCCCTCCCAACTCGAAACCTGAAACTCGAGACTCGAAACTTTACGCATCAACCTTCCTTCAGCCTATTCCCCCTTCAGTCTCAACCTGAACCTTGCAACTTGAAACTTGCTACCTGTCTCGCCTGTCGCGCCTTTCTCGCTCGTCCCGCCAGTCTCGCGAGCATGCCCGCCTCCAACCTCCAACCTTCTTTCCCCCACTGCCCACTCACCACTTCCTACTTACCACTTACAAGTGATCACTCCCCCCTTAACCTCAACCTATCTTCCCCACTTGCCACTCGCCACTTACTACTCACCAATTTTCAGCCTCCACCCCCACCCTCCCTCCTCCTCCAACATTCTTCCCCTCCCGCCACCGGAGCTTCTCTTATTGACGCCACACATAGCAGTTCTTACAATACAGCGTGATTCTGAGTTACGCCGATCGCCGTACCGCAGACTTTGCACAAGGGAAATGGGTCAAGGCATTTACAAGGTTTGAACATGCGGCCCGACTTAAATTAGATCGGCTTGAAGTAGCCATGAGCCTGCACGATCTTGCCGTTTTGCCAGGCAACCGCTTTGAAGCCCTGAAGGGTGATCGTAAGGGGCAGTACAGCATTCGGATTAACGACCAGTGGCGGATCTGCTTCCAGTGGCCCAAAGGGTCAACAGGTCCCGTCAATGTGGAAATTGTCGATTACCACTGAAGGGGCAAGATGATGACATCGAGACCCATTCATCCAGGCGAACACTTGGCTGAAGAACTGCGTGAGTTGGAGATGACTGCCGCGGCCTTTGCTCGTCATTTGCAGGTGCCTGCCAGCCGCATTACACAAATTCTGAACGGTCGTCGCGCAATCTCCGGGGATACTGCTTTGCGTCTCGCACACTTCTTCGGCACGAGTTCGCAATTCTGGATGAATCTCCAGGGATTATACGATGTGAAACTTGCGCAGTATAAAGCAGAGAAAATCATTCGGACGCTCCCTACCATGAAGATGGTGCGTCGCACGGCATAGGGAATTTCGTTGCAATCTGCAACTCGGCTCCTGTCTCGCCTATCACACGCGGCTATCTGCCTTCAGCCTATTCCCCCTTCAGTCTCAACCTGAACCTCGACCTGTTTTCTCGCCTCCAATCCCGATTCCTCATTCACAATTTCTAACTCAACACTCAGAACTCAAAACTCAGAACTTCTGCCCGGACTCCCCCCCACTTCCTACTAACCACTGACCACTCACTAATTTATGACCACTCACCATTAATTGCATCTTCTCTGCATGTATAGGAACCACCCGGTCAGCGTTCGCCCGAGAAGCGCTTCGAGCCGCCCTCGGAAAGGTTCAGGTGAAAGAAATGGAAAAGAAACACCGGGAGGGATATAGGCGAAAGCCCGTCGTGAAAGGGGAGTTCAGCGTCTGGGAAGAAGCGCAGGCGCTGGGATTCTAGCCCTCATCGTCCCCGCCCCTCTTGATCTTCATCGCCAGTATGTTTCCTCGCCCCCCCCCCATCTCATTCATCATTCCACATTCCTAATTCGTAACCCCATCTTCGATACGGGTACCTCTTCCGTTGACAGCCATTTAGGTACAGGTTATCGTATGGGCATGAATAGACTGAGAATAGGGGGCGATATCATGAAGACCGCTAGCCATTCATCCCCCATGTTGCTTGCGGGAGTGACGCAATGAGCGCAACAATACGTGCCCGTATAAAAGATGGAAAGATCGAACTCCTAGAGCAGATAGACTTGCCGGACGGTCAGGACATCATGGTCACAATTGTCACTTCCCCCTCAGATCAGGACTCAGAAACCTTTCGAAAGAGTGCGGGTCGGTGGCAGGGCACCGTGGATGCCGACACGCTCATTCGTAACATTTATACTAATCGCTTACTTTCCAATCGCCCCGCTCCTGCTCTATGACCCTCCGCTATCTCATCGACACAGATTGGGTCATTCATTACCTAAACGGCCATCCCTCAATCGTTGTGCGCCTCAACAGTCTGACTGAACAGGGATGCGCCTTGTCCGTTGTCTCACTCGCGGAGCTTTATGAAGGTGTATATTTTTCATCCAATCCGACGGGCAACGAGCAGGCCCTCGACGATTTTCTTCGCGGCGCGAGCGTTTTGGGAATCGATGCAGAGACCTGCAAGATTTTCGGTCAGCACCGTGGTCGTCTTCGGGCCAAGGGGAAAATGGTGGGTGATTTCGATCTGCTTATTGGCGCGACCGGTTTACGCCATGGTCTGACCGTCCTCACAAATAATCGCCGACACTTTGAACTCATCGAGGGACTCCCGATCGAGTCCCAGTAACTCTTATCACAATCGAAGCCATGCCTCGATGTTCACCTACCCAACCCGAAACTTTCCTCCTCAATCTTTAAGGTAGTTCGAATACTGGCGCGGCTAAATGAAGCCATGACTGTACAGGACATGGCCCTGCCGGGATATAGACTGCATCCCCTGAAAGGGAACCTCGCTGGGTGTTGGTCGGTCACTGTGTCGGGAAACTGGCGGATCATTTTCAGGTTTGAAATGGGCATGGCATATGACGTGGATTTGATTGATTATCACTAGCAGGAGATACCCGATGCGTATGAAAAATCCCCCTCATCCTGGGCGTTCGGTGTTGCATGACTGCCTGGAGCCTCTCGGCCTGTCGGTAGCCGCAGGAGCGAAAGCCTTGGGCGTAACCCGCCAGGCTCTTAATAACCTCGTCAGGGGCAGTGCTGCCATTTCAGCAGAAATGGCGATCCGGCTGGATAAAGCCTTTGGCGGTGGAGCCGAGACATGGTTGCGATTACAGGCCGCGTATGATCTGGCGCAGATGGAGAAAAAGGCTGGAACCATCAAGGTCAAACGCGTAACGGAAACCCTGGTTTCAGCTTGATGACAGGTCGGAGGCCGGTATTTTCCCGAGCGTCTCCCACCTCAAACCTCCAACCGGACTCCCTCGCGTCGCGCCTTTCTCGCTTGTCCCGCCCGTCTCGCGCGCATGCCGCCTCCAACTTTCTTTCCCCCACTCGCTACTCACCACTGCCCACTTACCACTCATCAATTTTGAGCCCTTCAGCCTGTGGAACTCCTAGCCGATCTACATCCCGCGCCTGATCTTCCGCTTGTGACCCGTGCGTGGCTATGCTAGCTTGAGAGGCATGCCGCCGAGCCTTGCATTCCCCCCTGTCACTGAAGCATTGCTGACAGTCGTGGTCCAGCGCATTCTTTCAGTAGGCTTCCCTCAAAAAATTGTGCTCTTTGGTTCCCGTGCGAAAGGCACGGCTCGGCCGGACAGCGACCTCGACCTTCTGATCGTCGAAGACTCCGATCTTCCGCGGTATGCGAGGTCAGCTCGATACCGTCGCGCCTTGTGTGGGCTTTTCCCTGCGAAAGACATCGTCGTCTGGACTCCTGAGGAAGTGCGGGAATGGAAGGCTGTGCCCAATGCGTTTATTTCGTCCGCGCTCGCTGAAGGTAAAGTTCTCTATGAAAGATAGAGCGACGCTGGTCCAAGGCTTGATCCGAAAAGGTGATAGTGATCTGGCCGATGCCCGGCGCACACTCGTGAGCGAAGGACCTTATGACACTGCGTGTTTCCATGCGCAGCAGGCTTGCGAAAAATACTTGAAAGCGTATCTAGCCTGGCATGAGCAGGCCATCCCGCGTACGCACGACCTTGAAGAACTCCAGCGTCTCTGTGTGGGAATGGAGTCCATGCCTGAATTATCCATGCTCGATCTCACAGAGCTGACGGCCTACGCCGTTGAGCTCCGATACGATGCAGAGTTCTGGCCACCTCAGCCGACGGCACGAGAGGCCGTTCTCATAGCGGAGAAGGTCCGCCAAGTGATTCGTGGAACACTCCCTCCATCTGCAAACCCCTGACGCTGTATATCCAGGCTTTTCGGGTGTGTGTTAACCACGTGGCTGTCGATAACAAGTTAACTTGTCCGGTTTATGTAGCACTAGCCTCAACTTGAAACTCCGCTCTTCATCCTCCAACCCCTCATTCATAATTCCACATTCCTAATTCCTAATTTCCAACCCATAACTCAGAACCTCCCCCAACCCCCTTCCCCCCACTTCCCACTTCCTACTTTCCACTGACTACTGCCCCCTTACGCCTCACGCCTAACCCCTCACGTCCCCCCCCTACTCACCACTGGCCACTCACCATTAATTGCATCTTCTCTGCATGTATAGGATAATGACTATTGTAATAGCTATGACTTGGGAGGAACCACCCGGTCAGCGTTCGCCCGAGAAGCGCTTCGAGCCGCCCTCGGAAAGGTTCAGGTGAAAGAAATGGAAAAGAAACACCGGGAGGGATATAGGCGAAAGCCCGTCGTGAAAGGGGAGTTCAGCGTCTGGGAAGAAGAGCAGGCGAGGTCCTCTTAACCGAGGCGGATGGCATGTCTCGTGACTGCGCGGTAAACCTCGATCACATCCAAACGGTCCCCAAGGGCAAAATTGGTCCAGTGATTACCACCTTGAGTCCGCGAAAGATGTCGGAGCTTCGCTCCGCGTGCCTCTTCGCGCTGGGATTCTAGCCGCATCACCTCCATCGCAATTGTCCACCTCCAATATTCTTCCCCCCTCAACCTTAACCTCAACCTTTCTTCCAGCCCCCCACTCGCTACTCACAACTTACCACTCACTAATTTATGACCACTCACCACTGACTACTCACCACTTGCCACTCGCGACCTCAACCTCAACCTTCCCAAACCGCCTCCCACCTCCAACCTCCCACCTCCAACCTTCTTCATCCCCCTCCCTGCTCAACCTTAACCTTAGCCTCAACCTTCCCCATGCCTCCAACCTCGAACCTCGAACCTCACACCTCCAACGGCCCCGCCTACAGGCTCAGCGTACTACAGGCGAAAGCGGTGCAGCAGGCTGTGCATTAGGTGCAGCCGTCATAAAATCTTTCGTGATCCTCCACCACTCAGCTTCTTCATCCCAATTCATCTGCCATCCACCCCAGATGACTATGCCGTCAGCATATTGCTTGGCTGTTTGTAACTCAAGCAACCAATAAGCCGCCGGCAAATAAGTGCCTCTAAGTGTCGCATTGGAGTCGTGGTATTGCGGCCATAGAAAGACATAGACTGGCTTCCCTCCTGCATAGCGCCGCGCCTCCGCAATCTGGGCTATAGCGTAGGTTCTCCAGCCTGCTCGATCTGGATAAAACGTATAGAGGGAGGGGTAGAGCACATGCACTGCGTTAGCGAGAGGGCGGAGCTGATCGTTTTCACCCATCCAAGCCTGATACTCTGGGCTGGTTAGTCCCTTGACGGCGCGCCAATAGTCCCTGATTGGTGGTGCTCCGTAGTAGCCGACTGATAAGCCAGGCGCCGCATTCTGAAACCATGTCAGTACAGTCATATATTTCTGGAGACTGGATTGCACGATATCCGGTGGGCCCTGGAGCGGCCAATGCTCAATATCGAGGACGACGGGAGCACCTTTCTGGTGGGCTCTTTGTGCCGCAGCCTGCACGAACTCAATAAGTGGAAGACGGTCAGCCTGTTTATACCAGTCAGGTCCGAGCGAGGCTCCGCCGTGGAGTGTGATGGGTTTAATCCCATAGACTGAGAGATCCGGTTTATTCAAATAGCCCATAGCATCGAATATAACAAAGGGCTTGGAGTTAGGAGGAGACTGACCCAAAGCAATCGAAGCAGTTAATGCAAAACCTATCACTACACCTGCTATAGAGAAGCCTATCGTGAATGGTCGCATATTCGTCACTCCTGTTACTTCATCGTCAGTAGATTACGGTCGTGCCGATACAGGCCTTGTTACTCCATCAAGAACGGCTTCCCACGCGGACATGGCATGTCTCATATCAAACCGTTGATCAAACAGAGTACGTGCACGTTCACCTAGACTCACACATCTATCAAGGTGATCGGCAAGATCGCGGATAACGTGACTGAGTTCTTCAGCTTGCCCCTTCTTAACTGAAAAGCCACATTGTCCTTGTTCAAGTATACGCGGGATTTCACCGTTCTTGCTGCCAATAAAGATAGTCGGCCGCCCTGCCGCTGCGATGCCATAGAACTTGCTAGGGACAATTAACCCTTCCATCGAGGGTTCCAGCGAGATGAGGTGAATGTCTGGTACCGTAAGACTGAGCCCCAGTAGCTCCCTTGGCTGATAGGCTTTGAACATCATATTCCTAAGCCCCCTCCGCCTTGTCTCCTCCTCTAGCCGATGTCGCTGTGCACCATCCCCAATAAAAAGGAACAGGACGTTGGCTAACGGGTTTAGTCGCTCGGCAGCATCAAGAATCGTGCCAAATTCATGTACGCGCCCCATGTTTCCCGAATAGCCTACAACAAATCTGTTCCCAAGATTCCAGGCTTTTCTGAGGTCATTCTTCTCTCGATCAACTGGTCGAATCCCAGAGCCATCGGCCCAATTATGGATGACCTGTATGGTATTAGGTTCAATGCCCTCCTCAGTCAGCTTGCCCGCCATTCCATCGCCAATGACCACATTCTTATAGGCTGCTCGAAGAGACCAATTCCGTAAAGACTGCAACAGGCCCTCAAGCCCATTTAATCCCCCTACCCCAAACGCTCGGGCGACTTCAGGGAACAGGTCCTGGATCCAATTGATCAACTTCGCTCTATGAATTTTTACGACTACGGTTGCCACGACTGAGATCAACGGCGGATCAGTTTTGACAACGACCACGTCTCCCGACTTGACCAAGGTGAACAGGCTCCAGGCAGCACTGAGATAAAAAGTCAGATAATCCAAGGTGCGTCCAGGCAAGTTCTGACGCCCAAACTGTGTGGCCCACAGGCGTGTGACTTGCACCCCGTGAACAAAGTCTTGGCTTGGGAGAGTTACATTAGGATCGTCGTGGACCTGTCTGCTTGTAATCACGTGAACTGCTATCCCGGTCTTGGCTAAATAAAAAGCAAGATCGCTCAACAGTTGGCTGGTGGCCGAATGATCAGGGTAAAAAAACCTATTGGTGAAAATGAGTTTGGTCACGGTTGGATTTTGTTGCGGCTAGAGTGGAAGGCATTGCTGTCGACGTCTAAGTTCATAATATTTGCAATCAATCATGAACTCGTAGAAGGCTCGCAGCAAACAAAACGTTAACCCCGCACGCCCCTCAAGGATACCCCCGCGAACAAAGTACAACGCACTAAATATAAATAGAGGTCTGGCGGGCAGAGAATAGGCCAATGCTTTCAATGCTTTCCTCTTTTGAACGGCATCGGAAGCTACGAGGTCCGAGAGTCTCCAATTCGAAGGCCCATTCTTAATTGCCAATTCCGCTTCAGCAGTGGAATAGCGATTATGTTTTTCCATCCATGAATGAAAGCCTTTATTGAATGGGTAATGGTGAAGACAGTTATCTAGAAAGCCCACAGTCCCATCCGTATAATATTCCTCTCCATGACCTCGTCGGACCCCTGAAACGTGTCCTATTCTTGCTAGTCGTTCAAACCAGGTAGGGTAGCCGCTGCTCCGCTTGATCCATTTCCCTAGCAAGTAATCCTTGCGACGCATTTTGAAGAGATGGGTTGTAGCATCGCACTGCGAAACCTTTGACCTAATTTCTTCTGCCAAGTTATTGGGCACAAACTCATCTGCATCGATCATGAGTACCCAGGGGTGTTTGTAGAAAATCTCTTGCAATCCATAATTCCTTTGGCTGGCAAAACTGTCAAATCTGTTTTGGTAAAAGCGGGCACCAGCCTCCTTTACGATGTGCTCAGTTTGGTCAGTGCTAAATGAATCGATGACAACGATATCGTCACTCCATTCAAGCGAAGAAAGACATAAGGGCAGGTTCATTTCTTCGTTGTACGTAAGAATCATGACCGAAACACTCATCCGTCACCCTTCCCTGCGAGCGCACAATAATCGACTTAGCGAAATGTAGAATCCTGCCAGAACGAACTGCCGATGTTTATGAGACACACGAACCGTCTCAGAGCGATCTGCAGGCTAGTAATTCCACCATGTTAGAAATCTGGGAATTAATGGTAGAGCCCTGTGCAAGTCTGACGCGCAATCTCGATGGGCAATGAGCAAATCCTGGCTCTTTGAATTGGTTTTCAAACATTCTTGATGCAAATCTTTGATGGAAAGCTTTTGTAGCCGCCACAGCGGACGGCGAATCGCAAAAATATCACGTTGCATGTTTTCCAGCATTTCAACAAACTCGGAACAGCTGCCCGAACAATGATCAGAAAGGAGTACCGGGTCGAATTCGATAAAACAAAGTGTGCGATGAGGTAGGTTTGAGAACAATTGTCTTCCTCCAGCTAATACTTCATGCTCGAAACCTTGAACGTCTAACTTTACTACCCGAAGTCTCGCAATGTTGAAAATATTTGCCTGGGCAAGATAGTCATCCAAAGGAACAATGCCGACTTCCTCTACCGAGTTCTTTCCCGCACCGAAACTCGCGAATTCCCTAATTCTATGATCTCCCTGGTTAATCGCTGATCGTATTATCATCCCCCTCCCGATATTCCTACCTAGAGCTCTATTTTCAGGGGATACGCAATTAAGTTGTTGGCCCCTAACATTGGCACAGAGGATCTCAAAGTTCGCCTTGTCAGGTTCAAAAGCAAATACATGACCTCGCTCACCGACTCGTAATGCTGCTAGAATCGTGTACCATCCGATATTTGCGCCAATATCGATAAACTGGTCACCTGGGGATAGCAATGAGAGAATAAGAATGGTCTCGAACGGCTCCCACATACCGGACCGACGGATCTTTTCAGAGATAAAAACGTCATTTTCCTTATGAACATAGAACGGGAACCTGCTCATCCCAGGAGGCCTTGCTATTACTTCCTGCATACTTGTGATCATATATACCTTTATGTCTTGGTCGGTTCAGTCTTTTTGCTTAGCGGCCGTTTTGTCCCCCATGGAACGTTTCACATGACTCTTCGACTTATTGATGGTATTTGAAATACAGGTCTCTCCATTCCATAATTTTAGTTTCCCAAGAAAACCTCATAGCATCATTTCTTTTGCTGATCACCACAGGATTAGGCCTATTTGACAGGGCCAAAGATATTTTCTTTCCTGTCGTGCTAAAATCGGAAAAATCTACGAGGTCAGCCGCTGGGTCATGTTGGAAAAGACTTCTGAATGCATCATTGCTGTTTAGGATTAACCGACATCCAGCGGCTTTCGCTTCAATAGCCGAAATGCCAAAACCTTCATAATTTGAAGCTGAGACAAAATTCTCCGCAAGATGGTATTCTTCTAATAGTTCATCCTGGTTCACCTTACCAAGGAATACAACATTTTCGGAGATTCCAAGTGTGTGAGCTAATTCGCCAAATTTCCTACCATGACCATTCTCATCCGGTCCTGCTAATCGCAAACTGAACTGGGCTCCCAGGTTCTTAGCGACGGCAAAGGCGTTCAAGAGGGCGGGGATACCCTTATTCTCTGAAAGTCTCCCAACATATAGGCAGCGCCCATTTTCTTTGGCATCCATGCACAATTGAAGTAGGACAGTGACATCGGCAGCATTTTCCAGAAGAATAACCCGTTCAGATATCTGTTTAAATAGGGCCCTATCACTTTCGCTGCACGCCACTACAACGTTTACTCCATTGAGGATAAATGACTCAATTCCATGAAAATAGATTCGCTTTATACTAAGAAGGGAATTGGTGTGAAATATTCCACCATGAGTAGAGAGAATTATTGGTTTCTTGTGGAGCCACTTTGTCATACCCACGTAATCCAATGGCGCCCCTATACCGTGTACATGGAGGAGGTTGCATTCCTTGAGTAGCTTCAACGGTAGCAGCGTCGGTTTGTAATACTTAAAGTTGAGAAAAGGGATTCTTGTTATGGGCACACCTTGGATCGTTTCCTTTACAGGCAAATTTTCATGATGTCCTCTCATTCTGTTAAAACACAAGACTGACGCTTTAATGCCTACTGAGTCCGAGCGCTTGGCCAACTGTAGAACAAACTCCTCTATCCCGCCTGTGCTTGGCCAAAAATCTGTGCAAATGTGGAGCACCGAGATCATGACAAATCATTCTGAGGGTGAGGAATAAGTCGATCCTTGATTATTGATGCCGGGTTTCCAGCAACCACCTTCCAAGGCAATACATCCTTTGTAACCACTGCCCTTGCCCCAACTACTGCTCCTTGGCCCACCGTCACCCCAGGACCTATAAATGCTCCGGCGCCAATCCATACATCATCCCCAATGACTATCGGCATTTGAACTAGAGGAAAGGTTGGATTGGTGTAGTCGTGTGTCCCACCGCAAAAATAAACATCCTGTGAGATAACGACACGACTACCTATGCTGATTCCGCCAAGATTGTACAAGACGACTCCATGGCTGATGGCAACATGTTTGCCAACACATAAGGCCCAGGGAAAATAAACCCGTACAGATCCGGCAATCTGACATCTCCATGGAAGTTTCGCGCCAAACATTTTCAGAATCCCTGGTCGCAGAAACGTGATTCTTTGCCACGCTAGCCTCCAGACAGTAGTCTGAATCATGTTCCAGACACCACGGACAACATAGGTCCATGGTGGATATGGCTTGCGCTTGCAGGCGTTTGGATTGGTTACAAGAAAGCTCATCTGACATAGTGCCCAGTGAGAAGCAGATACAGTTCTTCAGCGTAGTTACGTGGTGCGGTATGACTCTCTCTCAAGATCTTCCATTAGCTTCGCGGAGGAGCGGTTCATCATAAAAGGCCTATTTTATCCTTGGTTTATTCATTACCGTGAACCATGGAGGTTTGCAAGTTCTCCCTCGAAACGCTTTCAAGCGGCTCCTGGTCTTATCACTCAGCCGTCCTCAGTGGAGTGGCTGCCATGTCCATCTCTTAGGTCCAAATGTCTTAGTGGTGGTCTTAATTTCGAGAGGAGCAGGACAACTTCAACACCACCCCATTTGCGGAGGATCAGTTCGCTGGTGTGACGAACCGGTTTCATTCATAGACCTAACTGGATGTCTTTGAGTCCGGCAGTGGACCACTCTTAATCAGTCAACTATACAATCGGGCTTCACTCCCCCTCCAAGCACCCATCGATAAACGGAATAGATTTGTCCTGCAATCGTGGGCCATGAAAACCTTTTCTCCACCAGGTCCCTTCCGCGCAGCCCCATTGACTGCCGCTCTGTCTGGCTCATGGTGATAAGTTGCCCGATCCCTGCTGCAATCGTCTGTGGGTCTGTTCCGATGCGTATGGCAGCTCCAGTCTCATATCCTTCCGGAATATTACATTCAGGGGTGAGCAGGGCCGGGAGCTTATATGCCCATGCCTCCAATGCTGCAACAGGAAGAGCTTCTCCAAGGGAAGGCAGGATGAAAGCATCTGCCGAGCAGAAGGTTTCTGTCTTCTCGCTTCCGAACTTAGGGCCAATGAACCGCACGTTCTCCTGAATTCCCAAATCACTAGAAAGTGTTCGTAACTCGATTTCATGACCATCCTGGCCCCATCCGGCAATGGTCAAAATCCAATCTTTAAGATGTGAGCTCTCTGATTTGCGAAGGGCATGCCAACCTCGAAGAAGATTTACAAGACCTTTGTGTGGGTGAAGCCTTCCCAGGTAGAGAAGTTCTTTCGGCCTGCCCATATGCTCTGCGAGATGGCTTGATTCGCTCGGCACTTCTACTCCATGCGGGATCAAGCAGATTGGGTTCCAGAGTCCGTAGGCCCGAATTGCTCGCACTTCCGACATCGTGACGGCCTGAAAGCAAGCTGCGTCACGAAGTTGGGCATTCTGGTAAAGCCATCCAGCCAGCCACTTTTTTGCTCGTCCTTTGTCTACCGCCCAAGCAGCCAGCATGCCATGAGTTGTCAAAACATAGGGCTTGTGATGGAATCGAGCCCACCTGCTGCAAGCAACCGACGGATACATCCACAAACCGTGGGCATGTACAAGATCAAGTTTAGCTTCTCGCAAAGTATCAACAAGTTTTGGCGCGTACCCGAAGCTCTTGGGACCTTTTACCATGCAGGTTTTTACCGATACGGGATACCAGTCGACGACGTCTCGCTCAGAAAGGTCATCTTCTAGGCCGAATACTTCAATGTTCATACCGAAGAGACTCTGCAAAGCTTTATTCTGCCCAACCATAGCTCCAAAAATGCCTCCAGCATTGTTTGACACAGAAGTTGTAAGGACCCCTAGTTTCATTTGATAACTCTGGCAATTTCCGATTCACGTAAAGGGGCGACTAATCTTCTCCTAATCTCCCCATCACTAGGTCACGATGATACCTGCCTGAGTACAGAGCTACATGGCACCGAAAATTCTTAAGCACCCCCCGATTTTACTTTCTCACTCGCAGCCTCTAGTGCTGACAAAAATCGTCGCACCATTTCATGCAAGGTAAATTCAACAGCCACCGTTTGACTTGCCTGTCTGGACATTGACAATCGCACCTCTTCGCATGAACCTAGCCTATGCATCATTCTTGCCAGGTGTTCAGCGTTGCCTTCCTCAAATAGCAGACCGTTCATACCTTCATGTAGTGCAGCCACTTCGGGAGACTGGTTCGACATGTTTCGATGAGTGATAACGGGTAGGCCATACCCCATGGCATGCATATTACTTAACCCGATATAGCCGGGATACACGAAAGCCTTGGCGGTAAGAAACCATGGCGCTATCACAGATTGATCGTATAGAGTACCGAGCCAACGGATAGACTCTGTAACGCCCAATTGTCTTGCGAGTTCTTGTAGGTGGAATCGCTCTTCTCCATCTCCAATTATGATTAAAAGAGTCTTGGTGTTCTCACGCAGAAGGAGCGAGAGGGCTTGGATGGCCAAATCGACGCGCGCTTTGGGCGTGACTCTCCCGCAGAATAGGAACACACGTTTATCCAGGAGATTTTCCTGCCATTGAAATTCACGCAAGCGCTCGGTCGTCCACTGTTTTATCGCTCCTTGAATCGGTTCTTGATCGATCGCATTATTGATGGCAAATAGACGTTTGCCAGGAAACCCTATATTTAAGAATTCGTCTCGTTCTCGGTCCGTATAGAGCAACACAACATCCGCCCATTTCATTATTTGCCGGCGCAGGACCCCATTGAGAGAACTCTGCCCCGGCATCGTTCCGATTCCCCACCAGACTGTTGCAACTCCACGGCGTTTGGCATTCCAGAGCAAGGGGTAGTTGCTCAAGAATCTTGGATTCCCGCACACTACCAATACATCACCCGCGGTCAAGCGACTTTCTAGTATCAGCCCTTTTTGCCATAAGGCGCGATCTCCGAAGAAGGCCTTGCAGGGATGATTTAAATGAATAAATGAATGGTGGATATGAGCCGATCGCAAACTCTGTGTTCCAGGAAGTGTTGCGCTGGCGAATACCTGGATGTCGTAACGGCCGTCCCGCGCGAGCGCTTCAAAGAACGGCACGCGGTACTCAGGAACGAGCGGCTGGATTATTTGAATGTTCAGCACCCTTGGTTCCTCGCGCGTGTTTTGTCTCTCTGATTCGGGCAAACGCTGTCGACCTATGTGTTCACTGGATATTGGTTAACAGTCCATTATCTCAGGACTGGATACTTGCCGAATGTTTGAGGAGAAGATTCTTCTGCAAATTCGGTTGTATACACCTGTGACGTGTCCGATAAACATAATTTAGCGTATTTCCCCAGTATGATCGCAAACATGAACGGCTCAAGATTCCCCAACAAACTGCCCTGTTTAAACGCGAGCAATAACGTATACAGAAACATCGCCAAAAGTGCGGCAAAGATTGATCGCTCTTTGGGATCAAGGCGTACAAGCCGAGAACATTGGAGTGCATTCCGTGCCGCCACATAGAGAATCGCCAAAAAAATGGCGAATCCGATCAGCCCTTCTTCTGCCAATATTTCCAAGGGGACAAAATGCGGATAGATCCCCAAGATACGGGGATCATAAGACGCTGAATTTCCGAGCCCGAAAACAACAGTTTCAGGCGAGTTGAACCATAGACGGACGAGATATAAACCCTGGTCAAAACGGCCGGACAGTGCGCCTTCCATTGCCTGCTCGCTCCATCGATTTCCTCCGGCGTAGTATCTTTCTTGCTTGGCCCAGAATTCTTGTAGCGCCCAGGTAGTGATGATAGTCAGGAACAAGACCAGGGCGATCCAAAAGACAAACTGTTTGACATCCTTCATTCTGCGACTAATAGGCCAACACAATGCAGAAAGACAAATCAGCCCCAATAGTTGACCCCGAGAACCTGATCGAATAACAAGGATCACGCAGAGTGCAGCAACGATCCACTTCGTAATTTTCCAGATACGTGAAGAGGGCCATGGGTCCGCTAGTATTGCTGACAGGGCCACCATACCGGCCATTCCTGAGACTGCTAGAGGGTTACCCCGCCCGTATTCGAGCACGATCGTGCGGGCCTCCCAAGGGACGAAGATCAGTAATAGCAGAGTCAATAAAGAACCCGTAAGAATAAATGCTTTGAACGATGTTTGGAGATCATTTCTAGAGGAAATAATCACTGGGGTTAAGACGACAATTGTGAAAACGTAGGGCCATCGGCTTAACAAGACGTTCAGACTCAAATCTGCTCGGGGTGCCCAAATCGCTGTGACAAAGGTATAACTGAATAGGCCGAGCACGAGCCAACCAGCCGCCGTGTAATTTGCAAATAAATTCTGCCCCTTAAGAAGCTTGAAGGTTAGCGCAAGGAGGAGAATCCCCCCTACCGCATAATTTGTAAATGTCTGATTCTGTGCAAAAAAAGGATGCGTTGCTTGACCCCATTGCTCTAGGCCGAACATGCACAGTACTCCTGCCAATGCAACTGCGGGATACTTCCAGAGAGCAAGAAGCAGGCTCCCCACAATGGCTAAATAACTAATCAACCCGATCATAGCTGCTTATCCACTTAATGGAGCGACTCAGAAATACGTCCACTGGCTAAGCTGATGAGATCTGAAAAGCTCTCTCGCAGAAACAATCGTGTAAGTCCCGCATACACAACGCAATAGACGGCCAGCAGCAAGGCCCCCTGCCATGGATTCGTCATGTCGAACCTTCCCAAGCTCCCAAGCATGAAACACATCATCACCGCTATGAGCCCAATTCCAAAAGTTTGCCCGATCGGCGCAAAGACATTCTTTATTGGAGTCCTAAGCCGGAATGCAGCAGATCCGCAGTAGAACAATGTGAAGATCAAATTATAGCCGCTGACGACCGCGGCAATTGAAAACAGGCTGCCCCACCATGCACCGACTGCCCCAGCTACGATTATCCCTATTCCATCCGACATGAACAGCAACGACACTACTCTCCACTCTCCTCGTGCCTCCAAGATGGATCTGCATATGGGAATAATTAATCGGACCGGCATGGTCAAAGAAAGAAGTTGAACGACTGGAATGGCGCTATCCCATTTCCCTGCCCACAGATAATGAATGAGCGGCTCCGCACCGATTAGGAGAGCAAAGCAGGCAAACGTAGCACCGATTGTCATCAACCGGACTCCCCTATGAAAGATGGCTTCTTGCCGTACAGAATTCCCACTGAGGAGCGAGAACGAGGGCAACAGGACTGCATCGAGGCTGCTGGTAATCAGTGCCACCAGTGCCAAGCTAAGCTGGAATCCAAAAAAGTATACACCAAGAACTTCTTTGCTCTGCAGAAGGCTTATCGCAAGGTAGTCCCCGTTCAGAGCTAATGCGCCGGCTAATGCAGTCAGCATTATCCACCGAGCGTCTCGCAAGATGCCACGGATGATCGGCCAGGTGAGTGCCTGACTAGCCGGCAATCCACCCGCCCAATACCATCCGAGACCCGTTTCAAATACTGCAACGAGAATCATCGGAAGCACGAAGCTGATCGGGCCAAAACCTGCCAAAGCAAATCCGACCATCGCGGTATAACGAAGGGCTGCAGAAGACATCGCCAGCTTCGCGATCTTGGCAAACTCGAGGCTTGAAGAGAGCTTAGCCTGAAAAATCATCGATGCCGATCCAAGGGGGAGGGTGAGAGCAAGGATCCAGACCATTTGAGTCAGGGGAGGACTTTGATAGAACGATGACAGAAACGGAGCGGCTATGGCCAGAAGCATGAAACCGACTAGGTTAAAGATGAGAGCGATTTTCAGGTAGATCGCCGCGAGATCGGCATATTGAGCGCCTTTTTGAATTAAGAGACGCTGAGTCCCGCCATTTCTCAATGCCATGACAACGGTTGACCAAGAAATGGTGATCGCATACAGCGCAAAGTCTTCTTTCGAGAGCAGCCATCCAAGGACCAGCTGCGCTCCAAAGCTTGCTCCTTTACTTATTGCCGCCCCGAGAAGCGACCACAGCATTCCCCCTGCGGCCACCTTGCCCAGGCGTATAGAAGGTTTCGTGTCGGACTGTTCTATAGGAGTATTGTAAGAGATCATGAGATTGACGTAGCTTTTTCTTGGAATCGGTGATCGACCAAATCCAGCTCTATTGCTTCAGGCCGTGACTGTTCTCAATCTGTACTCTGATGACTGTGGAAAAACAGCGCCCTTAACTTACTTCACTGATGTAAGGACTCTTTGTGGTTGCCGATTCGCATAATTGTCCCAACCGTAGGGCTTGCTCTTAAGGTCTCATACGCCTCAAACGTTTGCGCAAGAAAGCGGTTAAGCCTGAAATGTTTTTGACCACGGGCATACGCATGCCGCCTCATCGCTTTTAGGCCACTCAGGTCAGCAGCCATTTTGATAAGCTTGGAGGTCAAATCTTCTACATCGCCACTCCGAAACATGAAACCGGTGATGCCCTCCTCGACCAGTTCGGACGTTCCGCCGGAATCTGACGCAATCAATGGAAGACCGTCCAGAAGCGTTTCGCACACCCATACGCTGCAAGGTTCGGGGCTGATTCGGCATTGAAGACCCAGGGCATAAGACTGGTGAAGCAGCCGGAGGTCTTTAGAAAAACCCATGAAACGGATACACTCTTGTGGCCTGGATTGTTCGGCTAATGTTCTCAGCCGATCGAAGTACGAATTATTGTCCAGCGGTCCTCCAAATACATCTAACTGCACATCATGTCCTGCCGCTCTAGCCGAAAGCACAGCTTGCACCGCCAAATGGTGACCTTTATCTTCGATTAAGCGTCCGGCGATGACGCATCGAATCGGATTAAGTTCCAGGTCATTCGGCCCGTCGAAAATCACATTTGCAGCATTATGAATCGTATGTATCGGAACGCCTGCCCCACGCCAGTTTGATGCAATAAAATCGCTGACTGGAATCAGGAGGTCGGCACCCCATCGTGCAAGAGAATGATTCAACTTAACGCCATACCCGAACAACCGGCTGGAAGTCATGTTTCCATGGATATGCCAGACAGATGAATAGCCTAGTCTACGCATATGACCGGCTATCATGTGTTGTGGCAACCAGTGAGCATGGATAATTCTTACGCCTAGGCTTTGAAGCAGCCTGTGAAGCCGCAACGCGTCTCGGCGCGCAAGAAACATGGCACGAGGGAATCGGCTAAGGGTTTGAATAGAGCTCGTTGCAGTGAAGCCGGCAAGCCCCTCAACAAGATGGACATGATTCCCGTTTTGTTTAAGCCAGTCATACATGGCTCCTGGACCAAGGCACACAAAGTGGAATTCTGGGACATTCTGTGCATACTGTTTCAGTACAGCGGCAACACCATAGCCGTCGTCGCCCTTGCAAAGCATTGCAACTTCGCGTGCGTGAATGGTGGTCTCGGACTTGGGTTTCTCTGACCGATCCACTTCCCTTACCCCATCTATAGAGTAGACCACCTCCGCTACTGGCTATCCAAGGCATGGTTTCTTAGCCACCACGGAATAGTCAATGCAGTGCCCACCATCGGTGTACTGGTAACGGGAGTCCAAGGCCGTGAACATCACTGCCAGAAACAAGAAGATCGGCTTAAGCAAGAATGCCAATAGCGCGAAGGCCATCCCAACCACACCTCCGCCATAATCTCTTGGTTTGAGTGATAAAAAGTGGCGTGCAAGATTCAACTGATGAGAGAGTGTGCCGTAATATCCCCCCAACCACTCAATTCGGCATTCTTGAAATCCAGCTTGCTCAAGCAAGTATCGTAGACCGAACTGTGTATAACGGAAATAATCGTGGGGCGTTTCATGCTCCTCAAAATAGAATGGTGTGCTAAGCCAGAGAGTTCCGCCTGGGATGAGCACGCGATGCAGTTCCTTAAGCGCCTTCAGTGGTTCCGGAACATGCTCGAGAACCTGGGTGCATAAGACAGCGTCGTAACGATCATCCTCGACAGGAATAGAGGAGATGTCGCATCTTATCGTCACGTTATCGTAGGCTTTCTCTGTCCTCAAGCAATGGTCAGTGGCTTCATAGACGCAATGCGAGAATAGGCTCCTGTAAGGAGAGTCTCCCGCTCCCGCATCGAGTATCCGTGCCTTGGGTGTGATCGAGACCGCCGCACGTTTTACGAATGATTCAATATGCGTTCTCCCAGCAGACAGTTGAACCCGCATACCAACCCTCCCCTATTACTCACTCGCCCTGTAAAATCTTAACCAAGAAGACCGAAAGGGGTCTTCCTTGGAAATGCTCTGGTCTTGTCCAAGCTTGTTTGTTTGGTTTATTTGGTTTGTCTCGTTTGTTTAGTTGAACCTGACCTTCCCCCGTTTGTTACACCACGGCCAACGAAGTTGACTCCTGTACTGCCTGGGGCCGGTTATGATGGTGGTTGATGAATTCCATGGGCGTTACATCCCCGATGGAGCTGTGCGTCCGCTCTTCATTGTATTCCTGTCGCCAGGCTTCAATCACGAGCTGGGCTTCCTGCAGCGTCAGAAACCAGTGCTCGTTCAAACATTCATCCCGAAACTTACCGTTGAAGCTCTCGATAAATGCATTCTGCACCGGCTTTCCCGGCTGGATGAACTGCAGGTGCACGCCGTGCTGAGTGGCCCACGCAGCCAAGGCGGTGCCAGCGAATTCAGGGCCGTTGTCGAGCATCACGGTCTCCGGCAATGGTCGCGTGAGAAACAGCCGATCCAGAACCCGACACACCCGGGCACCCCCAATGGAGATATCCACTTCAATCACCGGCACCTCTTTCGAGTACGGATCGGTCATCGTCAAACATTTGAAGCGCCGACCATTGACGAGCCGGTCATGCACAAAGTCCATCGCATACCAGCGTCCCGGCTCGGTGGGCAGCGGGCGCTCGATGCGGGGGACCGCCGTGGCTTTCTTTCGCGCCCGGCGCCGCAGCGAGAGCCCTTCTTCCCGATAGAGCCGCTCGACCTTCTTGTGATTGACGGGCCACCCCTCCCGGCGTAGCCACACATAGATCCGTGGACAGCCATATCGGCGCTTGGCCTCGGCCATCTCTCGCACCCTCGCCCGAAGTTTCTGGTCGTCTGATCGGCGGCTCTGGTAGCGTAGCGTATTCCGATCGACGTCCACCAACTGGCACACCCGTCGTTGACTGAGCCCAAAGCGTGCGACAACCTCCTGAGCTGCCGCCCTCTTCGCCTTGGGCCTTACCAGTTTTTTGCGGTAATGGCCTTCAGCGCCTGGATGTCCAGCGCTTGCTCGGCCACCATCTGCTTCAAGCGCCGGTTTTCATCCTCCAGCTGGCGGAGTTTCTTCACGTCGCTGACTTCGAGCCCGGCATATTTCGTTCGCCATTTATAGAACGTCGCATCCGAGATGCCGTGCTTGCGACAGAGCTCTTGGACTCCAATGCCCGCCTGGGCATCCTTGAGCACTGCAATAATCTGTTCCTCCGTGTGCCGTTTCCGTGTCATGGCCCCCTCCTGTGGGCCCCATCTCAGCATAGTGGCACTTCCAAGCCAATGGCCTAGTTTTCGGGGGGAAGGTCAAACCAGACCAACTAGATGAACGAAACAAACCAAATAAACGAAAGAAACCAGATGAACCAGATGGGGAAAACTTATCTGATTCTGCCAGTTTCCACAACTGATTGGGTGTTTGGGGCAAAGAGTGTTGGAGGCTGGAGGTTCGAGGTTGGAGGGGGTGGGAGGAAAGAGTGTTGGAGGCTAGAGGAAAGGTTGAGGCTAAGGTTGAGGTTGAGGGGGAGGAATGTTGGAGGTTAGAGGTGTGAGGTTGGAGGTTCGAGGCGGGACTGGTGATGTCACGCGACTTGACCAGCGGGAGTTGTCTTGCTAGGCTCACAGTCACGTTGTGCTCCCAAAAATGAGCGAGGACTGCGAGGCACCCCATGAAGACTATTTCTATCGAGATGCCGGAAGAAGTGCTGGCGGCGTTGAAGGAAACGCCGGAGGAATTCTCCCGTGAGATCCGAATGGCGGCGGCGGCTAAGCTCTATGAATTGGGCAAGCTTTCTTCTGGACGAGCGGCTGAACTCGCCGGTGTTTCCCGAGTCAGTTTCCTCCAAGCACTCGCCCGTTATGGCGTCTCTCTGTTCGATGAAACAGAGGAGGAGTTGAAGCAGGACCTCCGTCATGCCTGATCGGGTCATTTGCGATACGTCTCCCCTCTTCTACCTCCACCGACTCAGACATCTCGCACTCCTCCAAAAACTGTATCGCCGTATCCTGGTGCCGGAAGCTGTGATCACCGAGTTACTCGCGGGGCGCGACCAGGGGGAAGATGTGCCCGTTCTTACTCAATACGATTGGATCGAAGTTCACCGCGTTCGCACCCAGAATGTACTCCCGCTGATTTCCGATCTAGGCTCTGGTGAAACAGAAGTCCTAACTCTGGCTCTTGAGGAGCCAGATAGCTTGGTGATCCTGGATGATCGCTATGCGCGCGAGATCGCGATCCAGCGGAATATACGATTGACAGGAACTGCAGGTGTCCTCTTACGGGCTAAAAGTGAGGGGTATCTTCCTGCGGTGAAACCTGTTCTTGACGAATTATCACGGTTGGGTTTTCACCTCAGCAAGGTCGTGCAACGGAGAATCTTGGCATGCGCCCAGGAGTAATCCTTGTTGGTTGACGGAAAGGATGAGCCCACAAGGTTCAGGTTGCGGTTGAGGGGCAAAGAGCGTTGGAGGGTGGAGGCAAGAAGAAAGGTTGAGGTTGAGGTTAAGGTTGAGCGGGGAAGGGGGGCAGACGTGAGGGGTTAGGGGTGAGGGGTAAGGGGCGGTGGTGAGTGGGGGGACAGAATGTTGGAGGTTAGAGGTTGGAGGCGACTGGGGGAAGGTTGAGGGGGGAGGCAGGAAGAGAGGTTGAGGTTGAGGGTGAGGCATGGAGAAAGGCTGAAGGCTGAAGGCCGAAGGTGGATTGGGGAAGGTTGAGGTTGAGAGTAGTAAGTGGTGAGTAGGAAGTAGGAAGTGGGGGGGGAGCGGGAGGAACGTTGGAGGGCGGAGGAGGCAAGTCGGGGGTAGCAGGGGTAGAGGATATGGGGGTAAGGGGTACAGGCTGAAGGGCTCAAAATTGGTGAGTAGTCAGTGGTCAGTGGCAAGTGGTGAGTGAGGAGAAGAATGTTGGAGGATAGGGTGGCGAGTTTCATGTTCCACATTTCAGGTTTCAAGGTTCAGGGCTCAAGTTGCGGGGAGGAAAGTTGGAGGCATAAGGAAGGTTGAGGCGGCTGGGGAAAGATTGACACTCGGTGCGTGGTACGAGATACTCTTTTCGGAGAGTCACTATTGGAGAAGGGCTATCCATGCGGAGCGCTGAGAAAAAACGAGCGACAGTTCCGCCTACCCGCCGCCGCGTTGGATTGAAGACCGCAGCGCGGAACAAGGAACAGGCCAACCCGTTTCGCAAGCTGAGGGGCGTTGCCGCGCACCCCGTCGACGTGGATCGCTACCTCGACTCCATACGAGGGCGATGATCACGGCCCTAGATACCAGTGTCTTATTGGATGTCCTGGCCAACGATCCCAAACATGTCGATCGATCAGAAGCGCTACTCCTTCAAGCCTACCAGCAAGGTTCCTTGATTATTTCTCCTGCAGTCTATGCTGAGCTGGTTCCTCAGGCTCGAAATCGTGATGAGCTTGATGGCTGGCTACAGCAGGTCCGCATTCGTGTTTCTCCATTTACAGCTGACCATGCGTACACAGCCGGGGTTGCGCATGCGGCCTATCGCAAGGCTGGTGGCAAGCGCCAGCGCATTTTGGCCGATTTTCTTATTGGTGCACATGCCTTTCATGAAGCTGATCGACTCCTTACCCGCGATCGTGGATTCTTCCGCCGGTACTTTTCAAGCCTTACGATTCTCCCTGCGTAACAAAATAGGTCGTCAAACATCCAAACCCAAGACCGTGAATCAGCCCAATAGAGGGTCGTTGAAGAGGGGATCATTAGTCGTGCGTGCGACGGAGGCAGGTTGAAATGGTCTGTCTTGTCTGTCTGGTCTGGAGAAGTGGCTGTCTGGAGAAATAAGCTAGGCGAAGAAACGGTGTCAGCAACTGTCTTGAGATTTAGGCATGGTGTGCCCCCACTTCTTGCCAGGGCGTCCGATGTTTCAGCATCGCATTGAGAATCGTCAGCAACTTGCGCATGCAGGCGGTGAGTACCACTTTCTTCGCTTTCCCT